>NZ_JAYMYJ010000075.1:0-14001 GCF_035668035.1 Candidatus Thiothrix phosphatis
GCCAAAACCAATCCACTAGCCATCAGCCCCAACGCAAAAAAGCCCAGGACCAACGGCAGCACCGTCCCATCGTAACTCTGCCCGATCAGCGTTCCCAGCGGAATCGCGGCCAGCGTCGACAGTGAGCCAATGACGGAGGCGCTGATCCCGGCGATGTGCCCAAGCGGTTCCATCGCCAGCGCATTCAGGTTGCCGAACAGCATCCCCAGCGACAGGAAGGCGAGGCTGAAGTATGCCATCAGCAGCGCCAGCGGCGGCTGCCCGTGCGTACCGTAAGCGATCAGCAGGAACAGGCCGGACATCAGGGTGAAGCCAAGCACCGCCCGCTGCGCCAGCCAATGCATGCCATAGCGCATCACCAGCCGCCCGTTGAGGATGGAAGCTGCACCGATCGATAAAGCCAGCAGCGCGAAATACAGCGGGAAAGATTTCCCCAACCCGTACTGGATTTGCAGGATTTGCTGCGCCGAGCTCAAGTAACCTAGGAATGCGCCAAACACCATGCCGGTGGCCAGCGTGAACAGCATGCTGGTGCGGGTGGTCAGCACTTCGCGCAAGGCTTGGGTGAACTTACGCCAAGTGAGGGGGCGGCGTTTGTCTGGAGGCAAGGTTTCCGGCATCCGCAGCAGGAACCAAGTCGCCGCCACCAGGGCAAGCACCAGGAAGGTGGTGAAAATGCTGCGCCAGCCCGCCAGCAGCAGCAAGCCCTGCCCCAAGGACGGCGCCAGCATCGGCACCAGGATAAAGATGCTCATGGTGAACGACATCACCTGCGCCATCGCCCTGCCTGCATAGCAGTCGCGCACCAGCGCAATCGTCAGCACCCGTGGCGCGGAGGTGCCCAACCCCTGCAAGACGCGCCCGACCAGCATGTGGGAAAAATCCTGCGCCAGCATGGCGATCAGGCTGCCGAGCATGAAAATGCCCAGCCCCACGTACATCAGCGGTTTGCGTCCGGTCGCATCCGACAGCGGGCCGAACAGCACCTGCCCACAGGCCAGCCCCAAAAACAGGGAGGAAATGATCAGTTGCGGGTCGTTGGCGTGCTGTACGCCCAAGTCGTGCCCGATGGCAGCCAGCGCAGGCAGCATGGTGTCGATGGCGAGCGCGGTGAGGGAACTGAGCATGGCGATCAGGGCGATGAATTCGCCAAAACGGGGAAGTTTGGTTGGCATGGTATACGTTGATTGGAAAGAGGGCGGGAAGTGTAGCAGCATCGGTTCGCCTATACCGCACAATGCGTGCAGGTTGCCCGCTTACCCTGTCTTCTGTTCCAGCCAAACCAGCATGTCTTCGTTGGTGACACGTTCATAAATGGCTTCGACGGCTATGCTGGCGTTGACCGATTCCAGCACAACCTCATCCCCCAAGAAATAATAGGCGGATTGCCAGCCGACACTGCGGCGCTGGACTTCAACTTCGGCGAAATCCTGCTCGATCAGCACATATTCCAACAGGCTGGGGATGGCGAGGTATTCCAGACGCTTTTCGCCCTTGTCCTTTTTGCGGGTGCTTTTGGAGAGGACTTCGACAATCAGGATGGGGTTTGCCATGACCTGTTCATCTTCACTGGAATCATTTTCGCAAACGACGACGACATCCGGGTAACGGAAGCGTTTGCCCAAGGTTTTCACCAGCATGTCGCTGCTCAGGGGAAAACAGGGCTGCCCGCGCAAGTGGTTCCACAGCAGGCCTGAAATGTTGGAGGCAATCAGGTTGTGTTTGAGGCTGCCGCCAGCCATGGCGTATATTTGCCCATCCACATATTCGTGCTTGATTTCACTGCCTTCTTCGCCCGCCAGATACTCTTCAACGGTGATGTAGTCCAACTTTTCTGCGGTTGACGCCATGATGAACCTCCTGCTTTGCCTTCCGGCAATGTTAGCACAGCCAAAGGTCGGGATGACTTTCAGCTCTGGAAAAAGCGCGTGGCTGTAGCCCCATTTTCCTGTTGCAGCCAGCGCCGGGTCAGCAGCCCCACCCGTTCCGGGTAATTCGCCACCACTTCCCTCGCCGCCACCTGCACCGCTGGCAGCCAGTGCTGGTCCCGCAACAGGCTGGCGATCCGCAGCCGCACATCCCCGGTCTGGCGCGTGCCCAGCACTTCGCCGGGGCCGCGCAATTCCAGGTCAATATCGGCGATCACAAAACCGTCGGTGGTGGCGCGCATCGCGTCCAGCCGCTTGCGGGCGGTTTTGCCCAGGGGCTGCTGGTAGAGCAGCACGCAACTGCTGGCGGCGCTGCCGCGCCCGACCCGTCCGCGCAACTGGTGCAATTGCGCCAGCCCCAGCCGCTCGGCGTTCTCGATGATCATCAGCGAGGCGTTCGGCACGTCCACCCCGACCTCAATCACGGTGGTGGCGACCAGCAACTGGATTTCCCCCTGCTTGAACTGGCGCATGATGCTTTCCTTTTCGAAACCGTGCAGCCGCCCATGCACCAGCCCAACCTCGGCATGTGGCAGGCGTTCGCGCAGCAGGCTGGCGGTCGCTTCCGCCGCTTCGCATTGCAAGGTTTCGGATTCCTCAATCAGGGTGCAGACCCAGTAAGCCTGTCGGCCTTCATGGCAGGCGGCGGCGATGCGCCCAATCACATCATCGCGGCGCTCATTGCTGAGGGCGACCGTGGTGATGGGCGTGCGCCCCGGCGGCAATTCGTCGATGACGGAATAATCCAGGTCGCCGTAAGCCGTCATCGCCAGCGTGCGCGGGATCGGCGTGGCGGTCATCACCAACTGGTGCGGATAGTGGTCGCCCTGCTTGCCTTTTTCACGCAGGGACATGCGCTGGTGCACGCCGAAGCGGTGCTGCTCGTCGATGATGACCAGCCCCAGTTGCAGGAATTCGACCGTGCGCTGGAACAGGGCGTGGGTGCCGACCGCGATGTGGCCGATGCCCAGCAGCAGGTTTTCCACTTTGCGGCGGCGCTGGCGCGGGGTCTGGTTGCCGGAAATGTACACGGTTTCCAGACCCAGCGGCTCCAGCCAGCGGGTCAGGTTCTGGTAATGCTGTTCCGCCAGCAGTTCGGTGGGGGCCATCAGCGCCACCTGGTAGCCGTTGGCGATGGCGTGCAGCGCGGCAGCCACCGCCACCAGCGTCTTGCCGGAGCCGACATCGCCCTGCACCAGCCGGTTCATGGGGATGCCCTGCTGCAAGTCGCGGGTGATTTCGCTGATCACCCGGTTTTGCGCAGCCGTCGGCGCAAAGGGCAGGGAACGCAACAACTGGCACCAGTAATGGTTGGCTTCCCGCATGGCGGGGGCCTGTTCCTGCCGGAGTTCATGCCGGGCTTGCTGCACGCCCAATTGGTGGGCAAGCAATTCCTCGAAAACCAACCGATGGGGGCGCATGCCTTCCACCGTGGAGCCGGGCGGCGGATTGTGCAACAACTGCACGCAGGCTTGCAGGGGAGGGAAATTGTGGCGTCTGACGATGGTTTCCGGCAGTAAATCCGGCAATCCGTCCGTATGCTGCAAGGCCATTTCGATCAAGCGCCGCAGGCTGCGCTGCTGCAAACCTTCGGTCGCGGGGTAGGTCGGCGTCAGGGTGTTTTCAATGGGGGGCGGGTCTGAGCTGCCGAGCAAGCGGTATTCCGGGTGCGCCATTTCCAGCTTGAAGCCTGCTTGCCGCACCTCGCCAAAACAGCGGATGGCGGCACCTTCCCGCAAGCTTTGCTTTTGCGCTGTGGTGAAATGGAAAAAGCGCAAGGTCAAGATGCCGCCGCCATCGCTGACGTGGGACAGCAGCATGCGCCGCCCTCGGTTCACGACTTCGGTGGCGACGATTTCGCCCTCAACCAGCACTTCCTGCCCCACTTTGAGTTCGGCGATGGGGCAAATCCGGGTGCGGTCTTGATAACGCAACGGCAGATGGAACAGCAGGTCGGCGACTTGCAGGATGCCCAGCCGCGCCAGTTTTTCCGCCAGCGCATCGCCCACGCCGCGCAGGGCGGTGACGGGTTGTTGCAGGAAATCGGGTGCGCCTGGTTCACTCATGCCCGGAGTGTACTACGGGGAGCCCTCTCAATGCCGCTTGAAACGCAATGCCTGCGGGTAGGGGAAGACATCTTCGTAGGTGCCCGCATTGATCGCATCCTGCTTCTTTTTCCAGTAGCGGTGGTCGAGCAGGTCTTTGTGGTGCTTGAGGAAAATTTTGCGGATTTTGGGCGTGGCCAGCAGGAAGGTGCTGAATTCTTCCGGGAAGACATCGTTCGGCTCCACCGAATACCAGGGTTCGGAGCTGAATTCGTCTTCCGGGAAGCGGGGCGGCGGAATCTTGCGGAAATTGCACTCCGTCATGTAGCTGATTTCGTCGTAGTCGTAGAAGACCACCCGCCCCAGTTGCGTGACCCCGAAGTTCTTGTAGAGGAAGTCGCCGGGGAAGATATTGGCGCCCGCCAGTTGCTTGATGGCGTTGCCGTAGTCTTCGATGACCCGTTCCAGGGTTTCGCCATCCGCCGTTTCGATGAAAATGTTGAGCGGCACCATCCGCCGCTCCAGATAAATGTGGCGGAACACGATATTGCCGTCGTCAAGGTTGATGCTGCTGGCGCAGGTTTCGATCAGCTCTTGCAGCAGTTCCGGCACGAAGCGCTCCATCGGTAGGGCGACATTGGAATATTCCAGCATGTCGGCCATCCGCCCCACCCGGTCATGGCGTTTGACCAACTGGTATTTTTCCTCAACCTGCTGGCGGGTGAACTCCTTTTGTGGGGCGAATTTGTCCTTGATGATCTTGAAGACATAAGGGTAGGAGGGCAGGGTGAACACCATCATCACCATCCCACGGATTCCCGGCGCAATAATGAATTCATCGCTGGAATGCTTCAGGTGGTGCAGGAAGTCGCGGTAAAACGCCGACTTGCCCTGTTTGTGCAAGCCGAGGGCGGAATACAGCTCCGACATATTGCGGCGCGGCATCAGCTTTTGCAGGAAGGTGGCGACGGCGGATGGCACCAGGTGCTCCATCATGAAGTAAGCCTGGGAATAGCTGAAAACAACCGACAGCTGCTTTTCCCCCCAGATTAGGGCGTCAATATACAGGCCGCCTTTCTCGTTGTTGAGGATGGGCAGGGCGAACGCCGTTTCCTCGCGCCCGTTGATCATGCGCCCGACAATGTACGCCGCCTTGTTGCGGAAAAAGGCGTGGCGGATGACGGACAGCTGGAAATTCAGTTGCGCTTTGCGGTTCGCCCGCCCTGGGTAGCATTTGACAAGGGCGCGGAAAATGTTGCGCAGGTCGCGCCCCAGGTTTTCGAAGGGCAGGGTGAAACCGGCGTTTTGCAGGATGCGGATAATGGCTTCGCGCAAGCCGGTCGCGCCAGGGTAATAGGCGACGTAGCTGGTCTCCTCCGAGTCAATGTATTCGGTCGAAGTGGAGCTGCGCAGGAAGATGAAGGCGTTGGTGTAATGTTTGCGTGGAAACTGGCGGCAAAACACCGAGGTATAAAAAGTTTCCGCCAGTTCCGGCTGCTGGTGGTCCAGCAACAGGCGGATGTAGCGGTATTTGACTTCCTTCCACAGTTCTTGGTCAAGTGAGCGGATTTGGTACAGATCCCGTAGCAGGGCGATGGTTTCCTCGATGCGCCGGTCATACAGCACAATGCGTTCGCGGGAGGCGAGTTGCACCGCCCGCCAGTCAGCGGCCTCGAAGCGTTGGCGCGCCCCGGCGGTGATCCGCTGGAAGATTTCAAAGTGCCGGTTGAAGCCCTGCAAAATGGTGGTGGCGATGCCATGTGCAAGGTGGTTGAACTGCAATGATTGATCTGACATGGCAAGCCGGTTCCAATTTATCCAAAGAAAGCGCCCAAAATATTACAGGAATGTTTCTGCACCCGGCAATAAAAGCATGGGCTTGCGCTAATGTCGACAATTGTTCAGATCGAGTTTCGCTATTATTACCAGAAAAGAGCAGGTAAAATTGCGAAAAAAACCATAATATGGAGACTCTGCAAGTCCGTTATGAGCGCAGCTTCCACTTCTGGGGCACTTCAGATGTGGTGGTGGTTATTGATGGATTTGTATGAGATTGTCGGACAATCTGCTATTCAGGAATAATTTTACATGACAAATGAAACACCAAAGGTAATTTATACATTGACTGACGAGGCGCCGTTGTTGGCGACTTGTTCCTTGCTGCCCATTATCCGCACCTTTGCATCAGGCGCTGGCATTGAGATCATCAAAAATGACCTGTCTTTGCCTGCGCGCACCCTGGCGGAGTTCTCTGAGTATTTGACAGCAGAACAACAGGTTTCTGACGACCTGGGTGTGCTGGCCAAACTGACGCAGGAGCCGGATAGCAATATTGTCAAGCTGCCCAATATCAGTGCGTCCGTGCCGCAACTGATAGCGACTATCAAAGAGCTACAGGCGGCTGGTTATAAACTGCCGGATTATCCGGAAGACCCGCAAACGGAAGAAGACAAAGCCATTTTGCGCCGTTACTCCAAAGTGCTGGGGAGTGCGGTCAACCCTGTGCTGCGTGAAGGCAACTCAGACCGGCGCGTCCCGGCTGCGGTCAAACGTTACGCCCAGACTTATCCGCATGAAATGAAGGAGTGGAGCCAAGCGTCGCGCACCCACGTTTCACACATGAAGGACGGCGACTTTTATCACAGTGAAAAATGCATGACCCTGGATCGCGCCTGTGATGTCAGCATGGATCTGGTGACCAAAAGCGGCCAAACCATCGTCCTCAAGCCCAAGGTTTCCTTGCTGGAAGGCGAAATCATCGACAGCATGTTCATGAGCAAAAAAGCCCTGTGCGAGTTCTATGAACAGCAGATCGAAGATGCGAAGAAGACCGGCGTCATGTTCTCACTGCATGTGAAAGCCACCATGATGAAAGTCTCGCATCCGATTGTGTTCGGCCACTGCGTGAAGATTTTCTATAAGGAGCTGTTCGACAAGCACAGCGCCTTGTTTAAGGAAATAGGCGTCAACCCGAATAATGGCATGAGCAGTGTGTATGAAAAGATCGCCACCCTGCCCACCTCGCTGCGTGAAGAAATCGAGCGCGACATTCATGCCTGCTACGAACACCGCCCGGAACTGGCGATGGTGGATTCCGCCAAAGGCATTTCCAACCTGCATTCCCCGAACTACGTGATCGTCGACGCTTCCATGCCTGCCATGATCCGCAATGGCGGCAAAATGTATGGCCCGGATGGCCGCTTGAAAGACACCAAGGCGGTGATGCCGGAAAGTACTTTCGCCCGTATTTATCAGGAGATGATCAACTTCTGTAAAACCAATGGTTCTTTCGACCCCAAAACACTGGGGACAGTGCCGAATGTCGGCCTGATGGCGCAAAAGGCCGAAGAGTACGGTTCGCACGACAAGACCTTTGAAATCCCCGAAGACGGCGTGGCACGCATTGTGGACGACCAGGGCAAAGTCCTGATTGAGCAAAATGTGGAAGCGGGCGACATCTGGCGTATGTGCCAGACCAAAGACCTGCCGGTGCGTGACTGGGTTGCCTTGGCGGTCAGACGGGCGCGTGAGTCCCAATTGCCTGCCATCTTCTGGCTGGATGAATACCGCCCGCATGAATACGAGCTGATCAAAAAGGTCAAGACTTACCTGAAAGACCACGACCTGACCGGTGTGGATATCAGCATCATGTCACCACTGCGCGGGATGCGTTTCAGCCTGGAACGTATTATCCGTGGCAAGAGCACGATCTCTGTCACCGGCAATATCCTGCGCGACTACCTGACTGACCTGTTCCCGATTATGGAAGTCGGCACCAGCGCCAAAATGCTGTCGGTTGTCCCTTTGATGAAAGGCGGCGGTTTGTACGAAACCGGCGCTGGCGGCACTGCGCCGGTATTGGTGAAGCAACTGCTGGAGGAAAACCACCTGAGCTGGGATTCCCTGGGTGAATTCCTGGCGCTGACGGTTTCCTTTGAGCAGGTGGCCCGGCAATATGGCAGCAATAAAGCCAAAGTGCTGTCCGAAACGCTGGACGAGGCCATCGGCAATGTGTTGCTGAACGACAAATCACCCAAGCCCAGGACTGGTGAGCTGGATACACGCGGCAACCACTTCTATCTGGCGATGTATTGGGCGCAAGCGTTGGCCAAGCAAACCGAAGAACCTGAAATGGCGGAGCATTTCGGCAAACTGGCCAAAATCCTGACGGAAAATGAAGAAAAAATCCTGGCGGAGCTGAGGGACGCCCAGGGTAAGCCGGTTGACATTGGCGGCTATTTCTTCGCTGATTCCGCCAAGACCAAAGCGGTTATGCGCCCGAGCGCCACCCTCACGAACGCCATTATGGCGGCGCGGATGCCCGGCTTTACGGCGGCGGAGCTGGACGCCCGGAACGGCTAACGGGTTGGGAATAGTAGTTGTCTGACATAAAAAAGGGCGCAAATTGCGCCCTTTTTTGTTGGGTGTAGGCAGGGCTATTCCGTTTCCAGCGCGTAAGGCAATTCCAGCACTTGCACCGGATATTCCCCCAGGGTCAGTGGTTGGCTGGCCTGCGCAATTTTCATGACCGCCAGCGCTTCGACATAGCCATCCGGATTGCGGGTGGCGTTGAGGATGCTGCCAGCTTCAGGGTCAGCGCTGCTGCTGACGGCGGTGCCAATCGCCGGGACTGTTACGCAGCCCGGAACGCCGATGCGGTACATCTGGCGTTTGCTCTTGCCCAGGTATTTCAGGCGGGCGACGATTTCCTGTCCGGGAAAACAGCCTTTGCTGAAACTGACGCCATTGATCAGGTGCATGTTCATCATCTGTGGCACCCAGGCTTCGGTGCTGGCCAGCGTCACCATCGGGATGCCGGAAGAAATGTTGAAATAATCCCAACTGCTGCGGCCAACACAAGCGGCGTTGACGTTGAGGCGTTCCCATAGCTTGCGGGCGTCATCCAGTTCCCCCAATACCTTGAAACGCGGAATGGCCGCAGGTTGGCGCAGGACGGTCAAATTGCCGATTTGCAGGGTGTCGTAAGGGTTGGCTGGCACTTTGCCCAGGATGTCCGCCAGCTGTTTGTCGCCATCTGGCGCGGCATAGCCGAAATGCACCAAGCTGGCGCTGGCATCTTCCAACGCCACTTTGGAGCGCAGCACGTACATGCGCAGGCGTTTGAGGCTAGGCTCCAGCAAATCCCGCGCCAAGCTCAGGTAATACATGCCCTGCCGTTTGGTGATGAAGAAAGTCGCCAGTGTGCGGCCCTGCGGTGTGCAGTAGGCGCTGAGTTGGGAGAAGGTGTCAGTGACCTGCCGAATATCGTTGGTCAACTGGCCTTGCAGGAAATTGGCGGCGTCTTCCCCGCTCACGCTGATCAGCCCGAAATGCGACAAGTCGCACAGGATGGCGCCTTGCGGCGGAATGCGCCGTTCCCGTTCAGGATTGCCAAAAGAGATGAGCGAATCGCCTGCGAACTCTGCGCCGTGATTAATGAGGAAATTTTTCCATTCTGGTTTCATGCCGACTCCTCCCTTTGGTTCTGCCGATCATCGGTGGTTATGGTGGAAAGATAACGATTGCTGCGGTGGGTGTCGAGAAATCCCCGCTCCAGCGGTGGGAACGGGGATATTGGGGAAGGGTCGGAGCCTATTTCGTTTCGCCCGGCTTGGCGTCGGTAGGTTTGTCTTCCGGCTTGGCTTCAGTGGCTGGCTTTTCCTCTGGTTTGGGGGCATCAGCTTTCGTGGCGTCGGCAGGTTTTTCTTCCGGTTTGGGGGCGTCAGCCGCTTTTTCTTCCGGCAGCATAGTTTTTACATCAGCCTTGGAGCGCAATTCCTGCATGTATTCGAGCATTTTTTTCTGTTCGAATTCACGTTCCAACTGGGGTTTCATTTCTTCGAAGGATGGTGGTTTGGCGTCACGGCGTTCTTCCAGCTTGATGACATGCCAGCCGAACTGGGTTTGCACCGGCTCCTTGCTGATGGTGCCCGGTTCCATTTTGGCGATGGCTTCGGAGAAGGGCTTGACCATGGCGTCGGCCTTGAACCAGCCGAGGTCGCCGCCGGTCGGGGCGGAGGGGCCGGTGGATTTCTTTTTCGCCAGATCAGCGAAATCGACGCCGCTTTCCAGTTCCTTGATGATGGCTTCCGCTTCTTCCTTGGTTTTCATCAGGATGTGGCGTGCCTTGTACTCGTATTTGTTTTCGCCGCCGGTGCGTTCGTCGTAGGCTTTTTTCAGCTCTTCATCACTGGGTTTGAAGGAGGCAGCTTTTTCCTGGGTCCAGGTGTTCAGCACCAGTTTGTCAGTGACGTCCTTGACTTTGTCCTTGATTTCCTGACGCTCCGCCAGCCCGGCTTTGTTGGCTTCCTGGCGGGCAAGCTCGGTGATGATCAGGTCGTCAAGCAGCGCCTTGTTGTCAACCTTGTTCCCCTGGGTGGAGCGGCTGACCATGCCAGAGACAGCGTCCAACGTGTCTTGGGTAATTTCCACCCCATTGACGGTGGCTACGACTTTTTTATCATCTGCATGCAGCGTGGTCGCCATCAGGCTAAGCCCAACCAGCCCTGTTGCGATGATTTTGTTGGTTGTGAATCGCATTTCAGCTTTTCCTCTATCGTGTGTTTTAGGGTGATACTGTTTGGATAATATGTGTTTAAGTATATAAAAAATAAAGTATAATTTATAATATCCGTTTGCACATGCCGCATCTGCCATGTGTTGCATCTTAGGACAGTTAGAGCCAGTTTCCTGTTGGGCCGGAAGGATAACAGGAGCATGCCCCCAAGCACTGCCATCAGTGCGTGATATTGCCACACGCTCAAGCAGTCAGCAAATTAACATATCGACATGATTCTGCCCATGATTACCGGGTGGGTTCGTCAGAACCGGTCTATCAGTTCCAATATGTCCTGGAAGCGGGTGAAGCTGTGGTCGCCGCCCTGGAAAATCAACTGATGGGATTGGCGGTAATAGGCGGCCGCGTCCCGCCAGTCCAGCGTCTCGTCACCGTTTTCCAGCATCACCAGCATTTTTTCCGGGTTGGCGGGGGCAAGCTGATCCAGCGCCTCCAATTCATTCACATGTTCCTGCGTGAAGGTGTAACTGCCGCCGCCATACCAAAATTGCTGGGTGGTTCCTGCCAATGAACGCAACAGTAATGCTGGATGGACAGCGGGATTGATCAGCACTGCTTTCAGGCCGAACTTGGCGACCAAATGCGTGGCATAAAACCCGCCTAAGGAACTGCCGACTAGTTTGGGAGGTTCCTGAGCTGCTTCGATCAGCTTGATGAGGGTGGCCATGGCTTCGGCAGGCCGGTGGGGCAGGTCGGGGCTGAACCATTCTTGGACGCGGTTACGGCTGGCCAGCCACTGTTTCAGCACTTGGGCCTTGGTGGATAGTGATGAAGAATTGAACCCGTGGATATAAATTATCATATTGCCTGAACGCTCTCTGAATATTGCAGAAAAAGGGCATTGACAGCAGCCGGTGCAAAAGCTACTATCGCCAGCCTCTAGGCTATGTAGCTCAGTTGGTTAGAGCACATCACTCATAATGATGGGGTCACTAGTTCGAATCTAGTCATAGCCACCATTACATTGTTTCATGCTGTGTCATGGAGCGCCAGAAAGCCCTTGCAGGCGATAATCTGCAAGGGCTTTCTTGTGTCATGGTGTACCACCCTGTATCAGGGGATTCCAAAAAATTGCTTGTATTATTGTTGGTATCTCTGAACCACACGACAGGAGATACCAACAATGAGCGGCAAATTAACGGCTTCAGCCATCAAAAATGCTAATTCCTACCCGGACGGCAAGCCCCGCAACTTTGGCGATGGCGGAGGCCTTTATCTGCATGTCACCACCACTGGAAAATACTGGCGCTATAACTACCGTCTGGACGGTAAGCAGAAAACTCTGGCTATCGGCGTATACCCGGCAATCAGCCTGCAAACCGCCAGGGAAAAGCACAGGAAGGCGCGGGAGCTGCTGGCACGAGGTGTTGACCCATCGGCCCACAAACGCGAACAGAAAGCCATCAAGGCGGAAAAGGCGCAAAACAGCTTTGAATTCATCGCCAGGGAATACCACCGGCGCTACCTACCAACATGGCAGCCAGGATACGCGGAAAAGATGCTGGGTTACTTCGAGCGGGATGTATTCCCCTGGATAGGTTCCCGCCCCATTGCCGAGATTGAAGCCCCCGAGATCGTGAAAGTCATTTGCAGGCAGGATGAACGCGGGGCAGGCGGGGCGGCGCGCAAGGTCAAGCAACACATCCAGCAGGTTTACGATTACGCCATAGCGCAAGGGATAGCGCCACGTAACCCGGCGCGGGATATAAAAACATCGCTGGTGTTGAAACCAAGGCAGGTAAGGCATTTTGCTTTTATTAAAGAGCCGGGCAAGCTGGGCGAATTGATGCGAGCCATTTACGGCTATGAGGGGCAATTTACGACCTGTTGTCTGTTGAGGCTTTCCGCCCTGGTGATGTTACGGCCTACGGAATTGAGAACGGCAAAGTGGTCTGAATTCGACCTTGAAAATGCATTGTGGACTATCCCGGTAAAACGCATGAAGGCGCGGCGACACGTCAAGGAAGCCAATCTTACAGTCCATTACGTACCTCTATGTCGGCAGTCAGTCGACATACTGCAAGAGCTTTTCCCCTTGACCGGCAACCGGCGCGGCGGCTTCCTGTTCCCCAGTATCCGCACCCATGACCAACCCATGAGCAATAACACCGTGAACGCGGCCTTGCGGCGGATGGGCTTCGATAAAACCGAAATGAGTGGCCATGGTTTCCGCCATACCGCTTCCACCATGTTGAACGGCATGAAAGGGGAGGATGGGAAACGGCGCTGGGACAAGGAAGCCATAGAACGGCAGCTTGCGCACAAAGACCCAACTGTAAGGGGCATTTACAACCATCAGGAATATTTGGAAGAGCGGCGCGACATGCTGCAAGTATGGGCGGATTATCTAGACGAACTTAGGGCAGGCGGGCAGGTTTTGCCGTTCAAAACGTGTCAACTATAAGGCCAGAGGGAAGCATTGGCAGAGCCGGGGAAACCCGGCTTTTTTGCGTCCAGAGTAGGGTAAGGCAAGTGAGTTGCTACACTTGCTACAGTTGCTACACTTTGGGGTTAAAGGGACTTGCTACACTTGCTACAGTTGCTACACATAGAGAAATACTAATATTCTTATATATTATTAAATTATTGTTTTTATTATTAATAATATATTTATATCCTATTCTTTCCTTCTCCTTACCCTTGGTTTTCTTACTCAGGGAGTTGCTACTGCTACACTTGCTACAGTTGCTACACTTTGAAGGCAGGGGGAGGGGAAAGGCTGATTTCAACAGCGTGCGCGGCGGGCAAACTGGCGTGGTTCCGGCTGGCCTTGCTACACTCCCCGCCATACAACACCGCCAGGCGGGAAACCCCGGAACAGCAACACGGGTACAGGAAACCATGAGCGACACACCGAAAAAGACTTTGACCCTCACCCGCCAGCCAGCCAGCGGCGAAGCACCCGCACCGGGCCAGGTGAAACGATCCGGCAAGCGCGTCATCCGGCGCGAAGACCTACCCACCACCCGCAAGCCACCCGGCAAACCCGCAGGGGCAGGGAAGGGCAAGCCCACCGCGAAGAAACCCGCCCGCAAACCAGCACCCAAGAAACCCGTTATTTCTCCCAGCGACCTGAAAGCCCGCGAACTGAACGACCGCCTGAACGCCTTCTCCGTCTGGCGTGATTACCTGCCATTGGCCATCGGCGTTGACAAGGATGTGTTCCGGCTAGTGAATGAGGAATGTTTCCCCGGCGCATCCAAGAAAGTGGTGCAGAAGACGCTGGCCATGCACGCCAAACATGGGCGCTACCTGCAAGCCGTCACCCAGGGCGGCGCGCGTTACCGGCTGGACGGCACGGAGGAGGGGGAAATTACCAGCTATCAGCAGCAACTGGCAGCGGAAACCATCGCCAAACGGCAAGCGCCGAAGGGCTGAAAGCAAATTTCCTGCTGGTTTATGCCTGCCTCCCGGCGTTTGCGCACGCCATGTTCACGCCCAGCGTTCCGCA
>NZ_JAYMYJ010000076.1:0-10964 GCF_035668035.1 Candidatus Thiothrix phosphatis
GACAAATGCCCCAACACCCCAGCGGGCGTCAAGGTCGATGGCAAAGGCTGCGAACCTGACAGTGATGGCGACGGCATCAAGGACAGCGGCGACCAATGCCCAGGCACCAAACCCGGCGTCAAAGTGGACGCATTAGGCTGCGACCTGCCACCGCCTGACGCCGACAAAGATGGCGTGCCCGATGACGCAGACAAATGCCCCAACACCCCAGCGGGCGTCAAGGTCGATGGCAAAGGCTGCGAGCTTGACGGTGATGGCGACGGCATCAAGGACAGCGGCGACCAATGCCCAGGCACCAAACCCGGTGTCAAAGTGGACGCATTAGGCTGCGACCTGCCACCGCCTGACGCCGACAAAGATGGCGTGCCCGATGACGCAGACAAATGCCCCAACACCCAAGCAGGTATCAAGGTCGATGGCAAAGGCTGCGAGCTTGACGGTGATGGCGACGGCATCCAGGACAGCGGCGACCAATGCCCAGACACCAAACCCGGTGTCAAAGTGGACGCATTAGGCTGCGACCTGCCTCCACCTGACGCCGACAAAGATGGGGTGCCCGATGACACGGACAAATGCCCCAACACCCAAGCAGGTATCAAGGTCGATGGCAAAGGCTGCGAGCTTGACGGTGATGGCGACGGCATCCAGGACAGCGGCGACCAATGCCCAGACACCAAACCCGGTGTCAAAGTGGACGCATTAGGCTGCGACCTGCCACCGCCTGACGCCGACAAAGATGGCGTGCCCGATGACGCAGACAAATGCCCCGGCACCAAGGATGGCGCCAAGGTCGATGACAAAGGTTGCGATGCGCTTCCCGACGCCGACCATGACGGCATCGCCGATGAGGCCGATCTCTGCCCAAACACCGCGACGGATAGCGAAGTCAACACAGCCGGTTGCACAAAAGCTGAAACCATCACGCTCAAAGGCGTCAGCTTCGAAAGCGGTTCCTCTGTCCTGACAACTGATTCCCTTCCAGTGCTGGACGCCACCGCCACCCTATTGCAAAAACACCCTGACCTGAAATTTGAAGTCGGCGGACATACCGACAATACCGGCAATCAGCAGGCCAATGAGCAGCTTTCCCAGAAACGTGCGGAAACTGTCATGAAATACTTGGTCAGCAAAGGCGTAACCGCCAGTTTGTTCAGCGCCAAAGGCTACGGCCCCAGCCAACCGGTCGCCGACAACAGCACGGCGGAAGGCAAAACGCAAAACCGCCGGGTTGAATTGAAAATCCTCGACCAATAAGACCAACTTCCTAGCCCTCCCCACCATAGGAGGGCGCTTTTAACCCAGCAGACACCCCATGCCACGTTACGAACATCACGCCAAAAAACGCTTCGGCCAACATTTTCTGCACGACCGCAATATCGTCGACAAAATGTTGCGCGCCCTCAGCCTCCAACCGGCCGACCGGGTGGTGGAAATCGGCCCCGGCCCTGGTGCGCTCACCTTCCCATTGTTGGAAATGTTGCCACGACTGGATGTGGTCGAAATCGACCGCGATGTCATCGCCTGGTGGCGGGAACAGCCGCAAGCGCAAGGCAAGCTGCACATCCATGCCCAGGATGCGCTCAAGCTCGACATTCCGGAACTGCGCGGCGCAGGCGAACCGCTACGCATCGTCGGCAACCTGCCCTACAACATTTCCACCCCGCTGATTTTCCATTTCCTGCAACACCGCGGACACATCCGCGACATGCTGTTCATGCTGCAAAAGGAAGTGGTCGACCGCATCACTGCGGAACCCGACAGCAAGGATTACGGGCGGCTGTCAGTGATGGTGCAATATTTTTGCGCGACCCATTGCCTGTTGACCATCGGCCCCGGTGCCTTCAGCCCGCCACCCAAAGTGGATTCCGCCGTGGTCTACCTGAAGCCGTGGCCAGCCCCACCGTATGCAGCGCAAGATGAAGCGCAGCTTGGCAAACTGGTGGCGCAGGCGTTTTCACAACGGCGCAAGACACTGCGCAATACCCTGAAAGGCTTGCTCAGTGCGGAACAGATAGAAAGCGTCGGCATCAACCCCACCCAGCGGGCGGAAACATTGGGCGTGGAAGATTTCGTCAAGCTGGCGAATCTGGCCAGCCAACACCCGCCGCCACCCTGACAGGGCGTCAGGAACCCCAGACATACATATCCATCGCCAACCCGCCGTAGCAGTATTCAGGCGCAAAACGGGCAAGCGGCTCATCTTCCCGGCTTGCGCCCAAGGCCACAAACAGCGGCAGCAAATGCTCCTCGGTCGGGTGCGCTTCCGCCCCATACGGGGCCTGCCGCCGGTAATCCAGCAAAGCGGGCAAATCACGCGCCGCCAGCTTTTCCCCCAGCCAGCCGCTGAACACCTGCGCCTTTGGCAATGGCTCCCGAGTCCGGCTCATCCAGCCGAAATTGTGCGTCACGGAGCCTGACGTCATGATCAGGACATTGTCTTCCCGCAACGGGCGCAGCGCCTGCCCCAGCCGCCAGTGCCATTCCGCCCCCCCCTGCGTCTGGATGGAAAGCTGCGTGACCGGCACATCTGCTTGCGGGTACATGCTGCGTAGCGGAATCCAGGCACCATGATCCAGCCCGCGTTGCGGATGCCGCGCCAGCGTAAAACCGCCCGCCACCAGACATTCCCCGATCTGATCCGCCAGTTCGGGAGCGCCCGGAGCCGGGTATTGCATCTGGTACAAGGCGTGTGGAAACCCGCCGAAATCATGGATGGTCTGCGGTTGTGCCGCCGTGCTGATCACCGGCTGCGCGGTTTCCCAATGCGCGGACAGCAACAGGATCGCACGCGGGCGCGGCAAGGTTTCTCCCAGCCGCCGCCAGTCCTGCAAGGCGACATCGGGCGCACCGTGGGAAACAAACACCAATGGGCTAAACATCATTTTTCATCCCTTTCAGAAACCGATCCCCACATTGTGGCGTTAAACGTGGAGTTGATAAATACAGAAAAAATACACTCACCTTTCGAATTTTGTTAAATGACAACTTCATCGGATACTGCTGCCAATTTCCCACATTTCCTCTTCAGCGAAGTTACACCGCAACCAACTATCGACAATACACTAAAATATCGATATTCTTAAGTTAAGCGATAATTATGTGTTTTGTCGAACAAATTGCAAGGTTTCTCACCCCCACCCAGAACCTGCAAGGTGCTTGATGAAATGCTTACGCCAAACTTGCTGGTTTCATCAATTAATCATGCCAATGCTGCGACATTTGAGCATAACCAACTGAAAAACCGATAATTTTGTGCGTGGCATAGTGATTGCTATGCAGGTAGGGAGGATTTCTGGAGGACTGTCGCCCTACCTGCGCGTTTCAATTCATGATGGAGGAGAGCTAATGAGGAAATTATGGATCGCAGCGGCCATCGCCGCCCTACCGCTCGGTGCCCATGCCGAAGGCCACTATGTCCCAGGCATTGAAGGCGTCAAAGGCGCCAGCGTGCCCCCCGCCGGTAACTACTACATCGGTTATTTCGTCAACTACAACGTTGACTCGCTGAAAGCCCCCGGCTCTGACAACAACATTCCCGGCAGCAATGAAGGCACGGTGACCGCCCTGGCCCACCGCCTCGTGCACATGACGGACAAAAAAGTGCTGGGCGCGGACTACGGCATGGAAGCCATCGTGCCGATGGTGAAAAAAGACTTTGACTTCCAGGCAGCCGGTTACAACAAAAGCAAATCAGGCATCGCCGATGTCTATCTCGGCCCAGTCGTGCTCGGCTGGCACGGCGACCGTTGGGATGCGGTCGGTGCCGCCGGTTTCTGGCTGGACAGCGCCAACAGCGATGAACTGGCCTCCCCCGGCAACGGCTACAAAGGCACGATGCTGACCGGCGGCGGCACTGCCTACCTCAACCCCGACAAGAGCGTTTCCGCCTCCGCCTTGCTGCGTTACGAACTCAACGGCAAGAAAGACGGCGGTTTCGAACCCGGCGACCAGCTCACGATGGAATGGGGCCTGGGCAAAAAACTCAACGCCGCGACTGAAGTCGGCCTGGTCGGTTACGACCAGTGGCAGACCACCAAAGACAAAGGCGTTGGCGCAACAGACGACAAGTTCAGCAAACATGCGGTAGGGCTGGAAGGCAGCTACACCGTGAAAAGCCTGGGCGGCATCGTCAAGGCGGCCTACTACAACGAATACGACGTGAAGGCAGGCAGCGGCCCGGCGCCGAGCGGCAACACCTTCCGCCTCAATTTCGTCAAGCCATTCTAACGGCCTTGCAGCAGAGGGAACCCGTCATGTTCGGATTATCAGCCCACCAGGTCGCCATCCCGGAAACCGGCGAAAGCTTTGCCTGCAAAGACAAGGAAGCCCTGCTGGCCGCCATGGTCAAGCTGGGGCGCAAAGGCATTCCGGTCGGCTGCCTCAATGGCGGCTGCGGCGTATGCAAGGTGCGGGTGCTGCGGGGCGAAGTGCAGCCCACCGGCCCGATCAGCCGCGCGCACGTTTCCGCAGAAGAGGAGGCCACACGCGTCACGCTGGCCTGCCGGGCGACCCCGACCAGCGATGTGGCGCTGGAGATTCTGGGCAAGATGAAGAAATCGTTCCTCGCCCAATGCGGCAAGCCCAAAGCGAACTGACTCAACACATTCATCACGTTACTGTAACTCGAGAGAGAGGAGAACCACTCATGGGAGTAATGCGAATCGGCCATATCAGTGTCAAAATCATGGATATGGAAGCCGCCATCAACCACTACGAAAAAGTGCTGGGCATGAAAACCGTCCACACGGATGAAGCAGGCAACAAATACCTGAAATGCTGGGATGAATGGGACAAATATTCCCTGATCCTGCAAGAAACCGATCAGGCGGGCCTTAACCACGTCGCCTATAAGGTGGAAAAGGAATCCGACTTGGATGAGCTGCAACAGCGCATCGAAGCCTATGGCATCAGCACCGAAATGCTGCCGGAAGGCACCATGCCTTTCACTGGCCGCCTGCTGAAATTCAACCTGCCGAGCGGCCACGAAATGCGCCTGTTCGCCACCAAGGAATGCGTTGGCACGGATGTTGGCTCCATCAACCCTGACCCATGGCCGGATGACATCCGTGGTTCCGGCGTGCACTGGCTAGACCACTGCCTGCTGATGTGCGAAATGGACCCTGAAAAAGGCGTCAACAAGGTTGAAGAATCCACCAAGTTCGTCATGGACGTGTTGGAATTCAAACTGGCCGAACAGGTGCTGGTCGGGCCGGAAGGCAATATCCAGGCGGCCACTTGGCTGTTCCGCACCTCCACCCCACACGACATCGCCTTCGTCGCCGGGCCACGTATGGGCTTGCACCACTTCGCCTTCTTCCTCAACGGCTGGAGCGATGTGCTGAAATCCGCTGACGTGATGGCCAAAAACAAGGTCAAGATCGACGTGCCGCCAACCCGTCACGGCATTACCCGTGGTGAAACCATTTACTTCTTCGACCCATCCGGCAACCGCAACGAAACCTTTGCTGGCCTGGGTTATCTGGCCCAACCTGACCGCCCGGTTGTCACCTGGACTGAAGACCAGTTGTGGCGCGGCATCTTCTTCCACTCCGGTGAAGAATCCGGTTCATTCACCACGGCTTACACCTGATCGGTCATGAGTGTTGTTAGTGTCACCCAGACCCTGATCAACAGTGACGCCGCTGCTGCCGCCGTTCAGGCGGCGGTGGCGGAAGCCACCAACATCGGGGTAAAAATCAACGTGGCAGTGGTCGACCCATCCGGCATCTTAATGGCATTCCTGCGCATGCCGGGCGCGCCACTGCATTCCATCAACATCGCTATCGACAAAGCGTATACCGTTGCCAGTTTCGGCCTGCCAACCCATTTGTGGCAGGATGCGCTCAAGGGACACTCTGTCGGCGTGCAGGATGGCCTTCCTCGCCGCCCACGTTTTGTGGGTTTTGGTGGCGGTTTACCGATCATGCATAATGGCGCATGTATTGGTGCCATCGGTGTTTCCGGCGCGAGCGAAGCGCAAGACCAGCAATGCGCGCAAGCCGGGCTGAACGCCTCGGGAGCAACCGGCGCATAACCGCAGCAAAACGGAGGCTGGCTTGACGCAACAGCAAAGGGTTTGGCGCATCGCCATTATTGGTGCCGGAGGAATCGGCTGTTATTACGGTGCACGCCTGCTGCAACAGGGGCATAAGGTCTGGTTTGTGGCGCGCGGCGAACATCTGCGCGCGCTACAGCAAGAAGGCCTGAGCCTGTCTCACCCCGATTTCAGCTTTCATGGCGCAGTGGACGCTTGCAGCCTGGAAAGCTTACTGGATCAACACTCACCTGATGACCTGGATGCGCTGCTGATCTGCGTCAAGGCAACCGCCACGCAAGCCATTGCTGATTCCCTGCATGACTGGTTTGCACACCACGGGCAGAAAACGCCGCTCATTTCCCTGCAAAACGGCATCGACAATGAGCCGCAACTGGCGGCGGCGCTGGGTGAAGATTGCGTGATTGGCGGGCTGGCGGTGCGTATCGGCGGGCACATTATTCGCCCTGGCGTGGTTGAGGCTACGGGTGTCGCACAAATCATCCTGGGAGCATGGCCACAGGCTGGCAGCGCCGCTGACCAGCGTTTTGGCACGGCCTTGCCGCCGCTGGTGGGGGCGTTCAATCAGGCAGGCATCCCCACCCGGCAGGCTGGCAATATCCGCCGCGAACTGTGGCGCAAACTGCTGATCAATAACGGAGTCAACCCGCTGTCAGCACTGACCGGGCTGGATACCGGCACGTTGAGCAACCACCCGCAATTCGGCCCGATCGTGCATCAACTCATGCTGGAAGCCGCCCAGGTTGCCCGTGCCGACGATGAGCCACTGACACCCACCGATGCGGATGAAATGTACGAACTGATCCGCACCTTCGACCCTATCAAGACCTCAATGCTGGTTGATCTGGAAAAAGGTCGCCAGCTGGAAGTCGACGCTATCAGCGGTGCGGTTATCCGCCGTGCGCAGCAATTAGGGATTACCGTTCCACATACCTCGACAGTACATGCCCTGCTCACCCACCAACTGGAAGGAAAATAACCATGGATTTGCAATTGCAAGGTAAACGCGCCCTGATTACCGGCTCGACCGCAGGCATTGGTTTTGCCTGCGCGCGCGAACTGGCTGCCGAAGGGGCCAGCGTTATTGTGAATGGCCGCACCTCTGCGCGGGTGGAAGCTGCCCGTGAAAAGATTCTGGCTGAATTCCCAAATGCTGATGTGCAAGGTGTGGCGGCGGACTTGTCCACCGCTGACGGCGTGCAATTCCTGCTACAAGCGACCCCTGACGTTGACATCCTGGTCAATAACCTCGGCATTTTTGACCCGCGCCCGTTCGAACAGATCGGCGATGACGAATGGCTACGCTTTTTCGAGGTGAATGTGATGAGCGGGGTGCGCCTATCCCGCCATTACCTGCCACGCATGAAAGCCGCCAATTGGGGGCGGATCATTTTTATTTCCAGCGAATCAGGTTTATGCCCACCAGCGGAAATGGTGCATTACGGCATGACCAAATCGGCGCAACTTTCCATTTCACGCGGTTTGGCGGAAACCTGCGCGGGCACCAATGTGACCGTCAACTCCGTGCTGCCCGGCCCAACCAGCACCGAAGGTGTGGGCGAATTCTTCGGCAAACTCGCAGCGCAGGCCGGGCAAACGCTGGCCGAAGCTGAAAAAGCCTTTTTCGCCAACGCGCGCCCGACCTCACTCCTCAAACGCTTTATTGAACCGGCGGAAATCGCGGCCATGGTCACCTACCTGAGCAGCCCACGCTCTGCTGCCACCAATGGCGCGGCCTTGCGGGCGGAAGGCGGTATTGTCCGCGCATTGATGTGAGGCATTCCGGATGCCAACCCGGCGCATGAGGCGGCTCAAACACTGGCTCTTCCGTTGAAAAACACCGCAGGATTGTTGAGACTGCACGGCTTACCCGTTTACCAGGAAGCTTCCCGCATGTTGTCACGCTTCGTTGCACCGGGCATCCTCGCCAGTTTCTGCCTGCTGGGGATGGCGCTGGGCAGTGTCCTGCACCTGTTGTTTCCGGCATTGCCGCTGTGGGCCAGCGGCTTGTCCGGCTGGGCGGCACTGGCTTTTCTGCTATTGGGCAGCCAATCATTGCGGCCTTTCACCCAATTTTTCCTGCTGGCAGGCACGGGCGTATTGTTGCTGGTATGGGGCATGATGCGGGGTGCCAGCGTTTCCCCGCCCGACATTCTGCTGCAAAACAATGGGCTGCTGGTGATGCTGTATTGCGTCGGTTTCCTGCGCCTGATTGCGGCCGGAGAGGATGCAGCAAAAGAATCCCTGCCCCACGGCAAACAAGCTTTCCTGCAAACCCTGTTGGGGGTGCATATCCTGGGGGCGGTGATCAATATCTCGATCCTGATCCTGATGGCGGAACGGCTGCGCGCCAGCGGAGCGTTGGACAAGCTGGCGGTTGTGGTGTTGAGCCGGGGCTTTTCAATGGCCGCGTTTTGGTCACCGTTCTTTGCGGCAATGGCAGTGGCGCTGACGTATGCGCCCGGCGCACAGTTGTATCCGGTGGTGCTGACAGGATTGGGCTTGATGGGTGTGTCGCTGCTGCTCAGTGTGCTGGAGCTGGGCGGGCTGCATTTGCAGAAAGTGGCGGATTTTCGCGGCTACCCGTTGCATTTCGCCAGCGTGATCATTCCCGTGCTGCTGGCGGTGAGTGTGATGGTGCTGCATGAACTGTTGCCATCGGTGCCAATCCTGATGATCGTCAGCACGACAGCGGTGGTGCTGACCGTCGTTTTCCTGTGGGCAAAACGCCCACAAACGGTTGGGCAGAAGCTGGCCGCACATGTGCTCGCCAGCGGCTCGCGGATGGCGCGGGAAGTGTCGCTGTTTCTGGGGGCTGGTTTATTGAGTGCAGGCGTGCAAGCACTATCCGGCACCTTCGACTGGCAGCCGTTCAGCCATTTCGGCGGTATGCAGGCCAGTCTGGCCTTGGCTGTAGCCATTCTGGTGTCGCTGTCCGGGGTGCACCCGGTGGTCAGCGTGGGTGTGCTGGGTTCATTGCTCACCTCAATACAGGTCGACCCGAATCTGCTGGCAGTGCTGTTCCTGTGCTTCTGGAGCCTTGGAGTGGTCGCCAGCCCGTTTTCCGGCCTTAACACCATCCTGCGCAGCCAGTTCGAGGCATCCGGCATGGAGTTGTTCAAGGGCAATATCCGCTATGTCGTGCTGATGTGGCTGGTCGCTTCCCTATTGTTTTTCCTGTGGAACGGGAAAGGAGTTTCGGTATGACAAGTCTGGATGTGCAAGTTGTACGGGCGCAGTTCCCGTCCCTGCAACCGGGAGACAACGCGCCTGCTCCGGCAGGTTTCTTTGAAAACGCAGGTGGTTCGTTTGCGCCGCAAACGGTGATCGACCGTTGGGTCGACTACATGACGTATTACAAAGCCCAGCCTTACGGCCCCTACCCGGCTGCCTTGCACGGCGCGGAACTGATTGAGCAGGCCACCATCCGCATGGCGGAATTCATCGGCGCGGAGGCGGATGAAGTGGTGCTGGGGCATAGCACCACCCTGAATCTGGCGATGCTGGCGCTGGCTATTCGCCCCGGTTTGCAGGCAGGCGATGAAATCATCGTTTCGCAGCAGGATCATGAATCCAATGTCAGCCCCTGGCGCAGGCTGGCCGAATTCGGCGTGGTGATCCGTGAATGGCCGTTAGATCCGGTAACGGGTTTGCTGTCGCTGGCAACGCTGGCAGAAATGCTCAATAGCAACACCCGCTGGGTCTGTTTCCCGCACAGCTCCAATATTATCGGTGCGGTGAATGATGTGGCGGCGGTCGTACAGCTTGCCCATGCCGCTGGTGCGCGGGTGCTGGTCGATGGCGTGTCCTATGCGCCACACCATGCGGTGGATGTGAAAGCGCTCGGGGTGGATGTGTATGCGTGCAGCCTGTACAAGATTTTCGGCCCGCATCTGGGGCTGCTGTACGTGCGCCGCGAGCTGCATGGCAGCCTGGCGAATCAGTCGCTGGAATTCCTGCCTGCGTTATACAGCAAGTTTACCCAGCCGGGTGCGCCCAATGCACTGCGGGTCAAGCTGAATCCGGGGCTGGTCAACCATGAGGAAGCGGTCGCCGCGCTGGGCATTGCCGATTATTTCGATGCGTTGTACGTCCACCATTTTCAGGCGGAAGAAGCGGCGTTCGGGCAGCGGGTCAAAGCGGTGTTCGGACTGATCCAGCAGCATGAAGCGGAACTGTCGCAGGCATGGATGGCGTATGTGAAAGAGCGCCCGCATCTGGGCCTGATTGGCCCGGCTATCCACAATACCGAGCAACGCTCCCCAACCTGGAGTTTGCGCGTGGAAGGTTTCGAGCCATTGGCGCTGGGGCGGGCGCTGGGTGAACGTGGTTTCGCCACCCAGGCAGGCAGTTTCTACGCATGGCGCTGCCTGCAAGCACTGGGGATTGATCCGGCGCGTGGGGTATTGCGCATCAGTGCGGCGCATTTCAATACCGTGGAAGAAATCACGGCGCTGGGTGTGGCGCTGGATGAGTTGTGCGGAGAAGCCAGGGCATGAGGTTGCGAAAATCCATGCTGGAATCCTCTGAATCTTTTCCCCCATCCTAACCTTCCCCCGCAAGGGGGGAAGGAACAAGAGGTATTCCCTTCTTTCTCTTGCTCCCTTCCCCCCTTGCGGGGGAAGGGTTGGGGATGGGGGGAATTTTGGAAAATAGGCTTAGGCAGCAAGTTCGAGGATCGCGGCGTTGGCTTTTTCCAGTGCCTGCGCCTTGTGCGTATCCCCCAGCGCCAGGCCTTCCGCATACACAAACTCCACGTCCGTGATGCCGATGAAGCTCAGGAACAAGCGCACATAGCCGGTCTGGACATCAACGGATGTCCCCTGGTAATTCCCGCCACGGGTTGCCAACACGTAAACCTTCTTGCCGGTGAGCAAGCCTTTCGGGCCTTCAGCGGTGTATTGGAAGG
>NZ_JAYMYJ010000076.1:11064-13968 GCF_035668035.1 Candidatus Thiothrix phosphatis
TAAACCTTCTTGCCGGTGAGCAAGCCTTTCGGGCCTTCAGCGGTGTATTGGAAGGTCACGCCCGCGCGGGCAACGTGGTCGAAATAAGCCTTGAGCGTGGACGGCACACCGAAGTTATACATCGGCAGGCCGAGCACAATGACATCAGCCGCGCGCAACTCATCGATCAGCGCATCGGAATACGCCACCACAGCCTGTTGTTCAGGCGTGCGGTCAGCGGCAGGCGTGAGGAAAGCGGTGAAACGTTCCGCCGTCAGATGCGGCACCGGCTCCGTAGCCAGATCGCGCGTGACCAATTGGTCGTGTTCCCCCAGCAATTGCTGCGCCAGTGTTGCGCTCAACTGTGAAGACTGGCCTTGCTGCTGGAACAGGCTGGATTGGATGTTCAATACGGTTTTCATACATACCTCGTTACAATCTTTATTCAATGGACGTATTTAAATATTGAAAGCATCGAATGAAAAGCGCATATTTTCGAGTGAAACGTTCGATGGTATCGATATATGAACTACCCACGGATTTCCCTGGAACAATGGCGCACCCTGGTTTGCATCGTCGAGGCAGGCGGCTACGCCCAGGCGGCGGCACAGATCCACAAGAGCCAGTCGACCCTCTCCCATGCCATCCAACAACTGGAACGCCTGATTGGCGCAAATGTGTTTGCAATCCAAGGACGCAAAGCGGTTCTGACGCCCACAGGCGAAGTGCTCTACCGGCGTGGCAAAGCCTTAGTCGACGAAGCCCTGCAACTGGAGCGCACCGCCCACAAATTGGCCGCCGGATGGGAACCTGAAATCCGGCTGGCGGTGGAAATCCTGTTTCCCGGCTGGCTGCTGCTACGTTGCCTGGAGCATTTCACCCAGGAACACCCGGACATCCGCCTGGAAATCTACGAATCGGTATTGAGCGGCACCGACGAAGCGCTTGAACAAGGCAAGGTCGACCTTGCCATCGGCGGCTTCGTACCGGAAGGCTTCCTGGCTGACCCGCTGATACAGGTACGGATCATCTGCGCGGCGCACCCCGGCCACCCCTTGCATCAACTGGGCCGCCCATTGACACTGGATGACCTGAACGCTCACCGGCAATTGGTGATCCGTGACAGCGGCTCGCAACGCACCCGCAAAACCACCTGGATCAGCGAACAGCGCTGGACAGTCAGCCATCAGGCAACCGTCATTCGCGCCGCCGTCATGGGGTTGGGTTATGCCTGGTTTCCGGAAGAAAGCATCCGTGAGGAACTGGATGCAGGCAAGCTCAAACCACTGCCCTTGCAGGAAGGCGCGGAACTCATCGGCACGTTATACCTGATGTACGCCGACCGCGAAGCAGCAGGCCCGGGCGGGCGTCGCCTTGCCGAACTGTTGCACCAGGTCAGCGCCTGTGTCGGTAACCGCTGCCACAGCTGATGCAAGCAAATTCACGTATGGAGACAACATTATGAAACAAACCTTTACAGACACAGCCCTGAGCGGACGCAAAGCGTTGGTGTTCGCCGCCTCACAAGGCTTAGGCAAGGCTTCGGCGGAACTGCTGGCGGCGATGGGCGCGGAAGTCGTCATCATGGCGCGTTCAGCGGAACACTTGCAGACAACGGCGCAAGCCATCGAAGCCCGGACTGGCAGGCCGGTGCAAACCGAATGTGTGGATATGCTGGATGCTGATGCCCTGAGCGCCATGCTCGCACGCCATCAGGATACTGATATTCTGGTGACCAATTGCGGCGGGCCGCCAGTCGCACCATTCGAATCCATAGACATTGCCGCCTGGGATCAGGCTTACCAGATGATTGTGCGCTCCGCTGTGCTGGCCTGTCAGTCGCTGGTTCCGGCCATGGCGCAACGCGGTTGGGGTCGTGTGGTGATGATCACCTCCGGCACTGTGGTCGACCCGTTGCGGCATTTCGTGCTCTCCAACGCCTTGCGCAAATCCCTGCTGGGGCTGGCGGAAAGCCTGGCGCAGGAATACGCCGCCAAAGGCATCACCGCCAACCTGGTTTGCCCCGGCCTGACCCGCACAGCACGGATGGAATCATTGGCGGCGGCAACCGCCGCCCGCACCGGGCAGGATGAACAAACCGTGCGCGCCAATCTGGTGTCTGGCATTCCTACCGGACGCATGGCGGAGCCAGAGGAACTGGCTTCAGTCGTAGCTTTCCTGTGCTCGGAAGCTGCCGGATTTGTGCAGGCGCAGGCGTTGCTGGTGGATGGCGGCGGCAGGGTTGGGTGATTGGCCTGCCCCAGAAAACCGGGGTCAGCGGGTTACGGAGCAGTTGGGCAATTGGGTAGTTTGCTCACTTTACCAGATGTCCGGAGTCACTGAATCAGACCACAGTTGCGTAATATTAGTCACTCAAAGCCTTTTTCATGCCAACGTAAATGTATGATATGATTGACATATCGTTCATGATTTCATTACCAAAATAAAAATTTGCAGCGTATTTGCCACGGTACACGATAAAAAACTTCGATTCATTGTAACTCATTGATTCAGCATTATTCATGCTGAGACGCACAACCTAAAATCAAACACTTACAGAGTCTAAAAAAATTGTCGTGTACAGAGGTATTTACTAATGCACAAACGGCTGGTTATGCGTACAGGATAGTCGTTATTTTTCTTATAAATACGATTTTTAATAAAATAAATCACGAATTTTTCATTAGATGTAAATTATGTGAAATTTGCATCCGCATACATGCCTCTTAATGTGTCACATCCGATTTACGCATAAATCATTGAAAAGTTAATACATAATTAACTTCATATTTTGTAATTCCAGCGTCTTCCAAGTTGTATACTTTACTGTATGCTGATAATATTTTAATCACGATGATAATTTTAAATAAAAACTAGTAAGTATCCCCCGGCAAAGCCGGGGGCTTTAGAATATGTGAGCCGCTC
>NZ_JAYMYJ010000077.1:0-13653 GCF_035668035.1 Candidatus Thiothrix phosphatis
TGATTATCAATAAGATATTTTAGTTTGTCCAGTTTAGCTGATTTATTTATTCTAATAATGAACTTCAGCAAAATGGAGTGGCCATAATAAGAGGAAATGGCCGACGGCGACAGTTAAAAGCAACGGTTACGAGCAGAAAGTGAGCATCATCACTGTTCTTAATACCGTTTTTCCATTAATATTACTAATGGATATTTAATGAAAACGCCTCCCAAAGGGCTATAAAATTATGATTAAGATGTTTAACAGTGTGTGCAGGTCTGTCCTTGAGGCAATGGACAATGCGCTGCCAGTGCTCATGATCCTTATCTTCTACCAAATGACCATTCTGGAAATTCCCGTTCAGGAGATTGTAGGCATGCTTGGCTGGGTGTTGTTCGTTGGCGTTGGGATCAATCTAGTGCTATAAATATATCTAATAAAACCGCCACTACCGAGCCATGTCTGGCAGTGGCGGATGCTCCCTGACCCTTTCATCACTTTCCATGCGAGGGAGGTATCCAAGGGTCAGGATCGCGCAGATTTTCCCGCATTTTATTAGTGGGGAATGGTTTATGCGCCAGAAAACCCGGCGCATTCCCCCATCAAACCATTGGCGGCCAGGCGGCTATTGCGCGCTGGCGTAATTGTTTTGGCTGCCGTAGTACACCCATTCCACCAAATCGTCGTGCACCTCTTTGGCGCTGGCGCGGATATTGGCGTCGTTGTGCAGCAGCGCAATCACATAGGTCTGGCCATTCGCAGCGGTCAGATAACCCGCCAGCGCACGCACATCACGCAAGGTGCCCGTCTTGAACTTGCCGCGTCCGGCCAGATTTTTCAGGCGGCCTTTCACCGTACCGTCCACGCCCAGGATCGCCATGGAGCGCATCAGGTCGTCACGGTATGGGCTGTTGTAAACGTCCACCAGCATTTCACCCATTTCACGGGCAGAAATGCGCTCCACCCGACTAAGGCCGGAACCGTTTTCAATCTTCAAGTTGGAAAAGCGCAGCCCACGGCTTTCCAACCATTGCCCGACTGCCCCAGCGCCCTTCTGGGTAGTGCCGGGCGCGCCAAACTGCTTGGCACCCATGGACAGCAGCAACTGGCGCGCCATGACGTTGTTGCTCTCTTTGTTGATTTCCACAATGATGTCGCGCAATGGGGCGGAATAGTGGGTATTGACCAGTTGTGCGCCTGAAGCCACCGGCCCCACCTGCAAACCGCCATTCAACCTGCCGCCCATTTCCCCCACCCAGATTTTCCAGAAAGAGCCAAACAGGTTGGCGTTCAGGTCATTGCCATTGCGCGGGGCAATGGGGCACATGCGCTGGATTTGTCCGGCCTGATTGCGGATTTCGTAGCAGCTGCCACGTTCGTTGTACAGCAAAGCTTCCGGCTGGGCGTTGTAATCAGCCCCTTCCTTACCGTCGATGGAAGGCTGATAGGGAACGTTGAAATAGGTTTTGTCGACGACAAAATTGCCGCTGATATTGCGGATGCCCCGCGCGCGCAAAGCTTGCAGCAGTTGGCGGAAATCCCCCTCATGGAAAGCCGGGTCGCCGTAACCCTTGATGAAAACATCGCCCTGCAAAGTGTCGCCCATCACGTTGCCAGCAGTATAAATTTCAGTCGGCCAGCGATAGGTCGGCCCCAGCACCCCCAAAGCGGAATAACTGGTCACCAATTTCATGGTGGAGGCCGGGTTCCTGGGCGTGTCGGCATACGCCACCAATAGCGGCTGGCCACCATTGGCGGGGCGGATATAAGCGCCCAAATTCTGTTCTGGCAAACCACGCAACCGCAAAGCGGAGGCAATTGCGTCAGGCATACGGTTTAATTTGCCAGCGCCCCGGTAAGTCTTGTCCCCACCAGCAGAAGATAAGCGGGCAGGTTTTACCTGGGCAATCGATTGGCGGTTGTCAGGCTGGCTGACCGGCGCATCATTTTGCCCTTGCTCCTGCCGTTGTTCCTGCGGCTGATACATAGGCGCAGGCGATGATGTTTCCCCAAACAATTCCGTTTGCGGGTGGGTGCTGGCGTATGCTGTCGCGCCAGGCTGCACGCTTTGGCTGCTACAAGCAACTATCGAAAAAGACAGAAAAAGTACTGAGCCAATCTGCAAGATCCGCATGGTGTCGGTTTCCCCGTTTTCGTGTTTCCGTGTAATGAATTTAGATTCTAACGCCTCATCCATTCGGTGGATGGGTAAAAATCAGGTATTGTAAGCCCTATGGGATCATAAGTCTTTCACGCCCTGCATAAATAGATGCTTAATCGCCTACAAAAGTTCTGCGCAATTTGCAAATTTTCCTGACGGAACAAGACCATGGCTGGGGTTTACATTAGCTGGGGGCATGCTATTCTTGGCAACTGACGCAAGTGAGTAGATGGAGACCACAAAAATGAAAACATCCGGATCGAGCAGTCTGTCATATTGTGTGCGGCGTATTGGAGCAGGCGTAATCGCGCTGGCTTTGGCCGCAACCTTCAGTATGCCAGTCGCCGCCGCCGCTAAGGAACGGACTGTCAGCAAAACGGCAATAGCCAAAAAAGCTGGCAAGAAAGTCAGTAAAAAAGCCTCTCATGCCAAATCCCTGCTGAAGAAAAGCCGGGTATCCAAAAAGTCCATTGGCAACAGAAACAAGGCCCGCTACCGGCAAACCTCCGCAACATCAACCGATAACTTGTCCGGCGCAGTCTGGGCACCCTCCCAAGAACCCAGACAGGCTTATTACGAAATACCGCATTCTGTCGCTGGCCAGCATGCTGCCCCGCAACAACAAATCCAGCCCAATCAGGTTCTGGCCATGCCCTCCCAAACGGCGCTTTCCCGGCAAGAACCCGCTTCCATTCCCCAGCAAAAACCCGCTTCCCAGCCGCAAGCCCGCCAAGCAGCCGCCCGCACAGACGACGATACCCCGCATCAGGTTGGCACCGCCTCCTTTTACAGCGACAAATTCGACGGGCAACGGACTGCCAGCGGCGAACGCTTTGACCAGGGGAAAATGACCTGCGCCCACGGCAGCCTGCCGTTTGGCTGCCGGATTCGCGTCACCAACCTGCGCAACCAGAAAGCGGTCGAAGTGAAAGTCAACGACCGTGGCGGTTTCAGCAAACATGGGCGCATGATCGACCTTTCCAAAGCGGCGGCGAAAGAAATCGGCATGGTGGCCACCGGCACCGCCAAGGTCATGATCGAGGTGCTGGATTAGGCGAACGCGCCCTTCCCTGAAGCCATCGGCATCCGGCAATGGCTGGGTGGCGGTGTGGGTGGCGTTGCTGTTCAGCGGCGTCACCTTGCTGACGGTTTACTATGCAGTCCGGCAAAATGCAGAACAACGCCTCCAACAAGAAACCGACGCCCTTACCCAGCAAGTGGCCGCGCAACTGGAGGCGGAACTGGCCAAGTACGCCTACCTGCCCGGCTTGCTGGCGGAAAACCCCGATGTGCAGTTGCTGTTGCAGTCCCCGCAAGCGGATGCTGCACTGGCGGCGCGCCTCAACCAGATGCTGGAAAAAGCCAACCGCATCACGGGTGCCTCCGATATTTACTTGCTGCGCCCGGATGGGTTGACCATCGCCGCCAGCAATTGGGATCAAGAGGAGGCTTCCTTCATCGGCAAGGATTTTTCCTTCCGCCCCTACTTTCAGCAAGCCATGCAGGGGCGGTTAGGGCGCTATTATGCGCTGGGGACCACCTCCGGTGAACGCGGCTACTACCTCGCCTCCCCCGTCAGGAACAGCACCGGCACCATCACCGGCGTCATGACCGTCAAAATCAACATTTCCCTGCATGAAGCCAACTGGCAATGGCGTTCAGCGCATTGCATCGTCACCGATCCGGAAGGCGTGGTGTTCTTGTCCAGCAACCCGGCATGGCGGCTGCATTCCCTGCAAACGCTGTCCCCCGCCGTGTTGGCCAGCCTACGGAAGAACCACCGTTACGCTGACCTGCAAATCCCCCCCTTGCCCAACCTGCGGCTTGACCCCGCCGCCGCCAGCCAGTACGCCACCGACGGCGTCCGGCAATACCTGGCGCAGCGTCTGGCCATGGCCTCAGCCGGTTGGACAGTTTACGTCCTGAATGACGCCAGCAGCATTACCCACAGCGTCGTCCTGACCTTGCTGTTGACCACCTTCATGCTGGCGCTGACCTTGCTGCTGCTCTACCTGCTGTGGAAAAACCAGCGCCAGCGCCGTGAATACGAACAGGAAGCCCGCGAGGAACTGGAGGCCAAAGTGGAGGAACGCACCCGCGAACTGGGCCACACCCAGAAAGAACTGGTGCAAGCCGCGAAAATGGCCGCGCTTGGGCAACTTTCCGCAGGCATCAACCACGAGCTCAACAACCCACTGACCGCGATCCGCGCTTACGCCGACAATGCCGCCCAGTTCCTGGACATCGGCAAGCCTGACATTGCCCGCCACAACCTCACGGAAATTATTGGCCTGACCGAACGCATGGCGGCGATCACCCGCCAGCTCAAGACCTTTTCCCGCAAAAGCGCCGGTCAGATTGAAACCTGCGACCTGCACCGGGCGCTGGATTCCGCCCTCAGCATCATGCAGCCCAAGTTGGCGCAAACCCACATTGTGCTGGAGCAACAACGGGCGGAAGGTGCCCGCTTCGTGCAAGCTGACCAAGTGTGGCTAGAACAGATTCTGGTCAACCTGTTGAGCAACGCCGCCGAAGCCGTGCAGGAACAAACCGACCAGCGGATCTGGATCACCCTGCAACAAGCCGATGGGCAGACATGCGTGGCCGTGCGCGACAACGGCCCCGGCATTAGCCGACAAGCCATGCCGCATGTGTTCGAAGCCTTCTTCACCACCAAAACCATCGGCAAGGGGCTAGGGCTGGGGCTATCGATTTCCTACCGCCTCGCCCGCGACATGCACGGCGACCTGAGCGTAGGCAATGCGCCGGAAGGCGGCGCCGTCTTTACCCTCAGCCTGCCATCCGCCAACGGGAGCCCGCCATGACAACCCCCCACGTCATCCTGGTCGACGATGAAAAAGCCGTCCGTGACGCCACCGCGCAATCGCTGCTGCTGGCCGGTTATGAGGTGGAAACATTCTCCAGCGCCGCCGCCGCCCTGCAAAAAATCACCCCAGAATTCGAGGGAGTGGTCATTTCCGACATCCGCATGCCGGGGATGGACGGGCTGAAATTTCTCCAACAGATCCTAAAAATCGACCGCGACCTGCCAGTGATCCTGATCAGTGGCCATGCCGATGTGGCGACAGCGGTCAACGCCATCCGCAAAGGCGGCTATGACCTGCTGGAAAAACCGTTCGTGGTCGCCCATCTGGCCGAGGTGGTCAAGCGCGCCAGTGAAAAGCGCCGTTTGACGTTGGAAAACCGCGCCCTCAAGGAAGCGCTGGCGAACCAGACCCGCCCCGGGCCGCGCATTATCGGCCAGACACCCACCATCATCACCCTGCGCAAAATGATCACCCGCATCGCCAGCGTCAACGCCGATGTGCTGGTCATGGGCGAAACCGGCACCGGCAAGGAATTGGTGGCGCGTTCCCTGCACGAGCAGAGCAAGCGCCGCGACCACAATTACGTGGCGATCAATTGCGCCGCCATCCCCGCCAGCCTGCTCGACAGCGAGCTGTTCGGGCATGAGGCGGGCGCTTTCACCGGTGCCAAGGGCAAACGCATCGGCAAGTTTGAACACGCCAACGGCGGCACCCTGTTCCTGGATGAAATCGAAGGCATGCCACTTTCCACGCAGGCGCCTTTGTTGCGGGTATTGCAGGAACGCAGCATCGAACGCCTCGGCTCCAACCGGCCCGTCCCGCTCGACATCCGCGTGATCGCCGCCAGCAAGACCAACCTGAAGGACGCGGCGGAACGTGAGGAGTTCCGCCTCGACCTGTATTACCGGCTGAATGTGGTGACGCTGGAAATCCCGCCATTGCGGGCGCGGCGCGAAGACATCCCACTGCTGTTCCAACATTTCGTGCTGGTGGCGGCGGCGCGCTGCGAAACCGAAGTGCCGCCGCTCAGTGACCAGGCGCTGCATGTGCTGATGGGGCATGACTGGCCGGGCAATATCCGCGAACTGCGCAATATCGCCGAACGCTACGTGCTGTTGGGCGAAGCCTACGACTTCGACTTGGCGGCGCTGATGCATTCCGATGAAAGGCTGGAAGGGTTGTCGCTGGCCGAACAGGTGGCCTGTTTCGAGAAAACCCTGATCGTGCAGGCGCTCAACCGCCACCAGGGCAACACCCGCGCGGTGATGACGGCGCTGGACTTGCCGCGCAAGACGCTGGCCGACAAGATGAAAAAATACGGGCTGGAACGCGGACAGTTCCGGGAGTAGGGCGACCCGGCGGAAACCGCTATACTCAGGCTTTTAGTTTTCCGGCCAGCCCCCATGCCCAGTAATGATGTCAAACCGCTCGTCCTTGTCGACGGCTCCTCCTACCTGTTCCGCGCCTTCCACGCCCTGCCGCCGCTGACCAACTCGCACGGCGAACCCACCGGCGCCATGCACGGCGTGCTCAATATGCTCGACAAGCTGCGTAAGGATTACGATCCGGAACACATGGCGGTGGTGTTCGACGCGCCCGGCAAAACCTTCCGCGACGACCTGTATCCCGAATACAAGGCCAACCGCCCACCGATGCCGGAGGATTTGCGCGGCCAAATCGAGCCGTTGCTGGCGATTATCCGGGCGCAGGGTTATCCGTTGCTGATCATCCCGGATGTGGAAGCCGACGACGTGATCGGCACGTTGGCGAAAGAATATGCGGGCAAGGTGATCATTTCCACCGGCGACAAGGACATGGCGCAACTGGTGGACGGGCGTGTGCACCTGATCAACACCATGAGCGGGCTGTATTCCGACCCGGCGGGCGTGGTGGAAAAGTTCGGCGTGGCACCGGAGCGTATCCGCGATTACCTGGCCCTGATTGGCGACACGGTGGACAACGTGCCGGGCGTGAACAAGGTCGGCCCCAAGACGGCGGTCAAATGGCTGGCGGAATACGGCTCGCTGGACAACATTATGGCGCATGCCGATGAGTTCAAGGGCAAAATCGGCGACAACCTGCGCGAGGCGCTGGCATATCTGCCGCTTTCCTACGAACTGGTGACCATCAAATGCGATGTGGCGCTGGATTGCTCACCGGAAACGCTGGCGTTTAACCCGCAGGATGTGGACAAGCTACGGGAGCTGTATGAGCGGTATGGGTTCCGGACTCGGTTGGCGGCGTTGGACAGCTTTGCTGTCACCCCCCATCCTAGCCTTCCCCCGCTAGGGGGGAAGGGACAAGAGGATGGTGCCTCCAGTCCTCCCCCTGATAAGGGGGAATTAGAGGGGGTTTCTTCCTCGGCAGGCGCTTCCTACCAAACCATCCTTACACAGGATGCTCTCGATGTTTGGCTAAAACGCTTACAGGATTCCGGTGAATTTGCCTTCGACACCGAAACCACCAGCCTCAATTACATGGATGCCGCCATTGTCGGCGTGTCATTCGCCATCCAGCCGGGGGAAGCCGCCTATTTGCCGTTGGCGCATGATTACCTTGGCGTCCCGGAACTGCTTAACCGCGAAGCCGCGTTGGCGCAGCTCAAGCCGCTGCTGGAAGACCCCGCTGTGCGCAAGATCGGCCAGAACCTGAAATATGACCGCAGCGTGCTGCTCAACCACGGCATTGAACTGCGCGGCATCGCCCACGACACCATGCTGGAATCCTACGTGCTGGACGCCACCGCCAACCGGCACGACATGGACACCTTGTGTGAAAAATACCTCCACCACACCACCATCCATTTCGAAGACATCGCCGGTAAGGGCAAAAACCAACTCACCTTCAACCAGATTGCGCTGGAGCAGGCCACGCCCTACGCCGCCGAAGACGCCGACATGACCTTGCAACTGCACCGGCATTTCTGGCCGCAACTGCTGGCCCTCGACGGCCAGCGCAAGCTGTATGAGGAGGTGGAAATGCCGCTGGTGAGCGTGCTTTCCAGCATGGAGCGCAATGGCGTGAAGGTCGACGCCAACCAACTGGCGCAGCAAAGCCGGGAGCTGGAAGCGCGCATGCAGACGGTGATGGGGCAGGCTTACGCCGCCGCCGGGCAGGAATTCAACCTCGCCTCCCCCAAGCAGATCCAGGAAATCTTTTTCGACAAGCTGGGCCTGCCGGTATTGCGCAAAACGCCCAAGGGGCAGCCCTCCACGGCGGAAGACGTGCTGGAAGAGCTTTCCGCCATGGGGCATGAGCTGCCGACCCTGATCCTCGAGCACCGGGGGCTGGCGAAACTGAAATCCACCTACACCGACCGGCTGCCGGAACAGGTCAACCCACGCACCGGGCGCGTGCACACGTCCTACCACCAAGCGGTGGCGTCAACCGGGCGGCTTTCCTCCACCGAGCCGAATTTGCAGAATATCCCGGTGCGCAATGAGGAAGGGCGGCGCATCCGCCAGGCGTTCATTGCGGAGCCGGGCTGCAAGCTGCTGGCGGCGGACTATTCGCAGATCGAACTGCGCATCATGGCGCACCTGTCCGGCGACCGGGGCCTGCTGGAGGCTTTCGCCAATGGCAAGGACGTGCACCGTGCCACGGCAGCGGAAGTGTTCGGCCTGCCGCTGGCGGCTGTCAGCAACGACCAGCGCCGCGCCGCCAAAGCGATCAATTTCGGCCTGATTTACGGCATGTCGGCATTCGGCCTCGCCCGCCAGCTCGGTGTTGACCGCAAGGATGCGCAAGCCTACGTCGACCTGTATTTCGCCCGCTACCCCGGCGTCAGGCGCTACATGGACGACACCCGCGAGCAGGCGCACGCGCAAGGCTTCGTCGAAACGCTGTTTGGCCGCCGCCTGTTCCTGCCCGACATCAAGTCAAAGAACGCCGCCACCCGCCAGTATGCGGAACGCACCGCCATCAACGCGCCGATGCAGGGCAGCGCCGCCGACATCATCAAGCGGGCGATGATCGCGGTGGACGCATGGCTGCGCGCCAGTGGCCTCCAGACCCGCATGATCATGCAGGTGCATGACGAACTGGTGTTTGAAGCGCCGGAAAGCGAACTGGAAACGGTGCGGGCGCGGGTCACTGAACTGATGGCCCACGCCGCCAGCCTGGACGTCCCGTTGGTGGTGGACAGCGGCGTCGGCGACAACTGGGATGAAGCCCACTAGGCATGGCATAGGAACAAAAACCGTGACGGGATATGACGCACCGTTGATCTGGCGTTAGAATGCCTTTTTGCCAAGAATTTCGTTCAGGAGCTTACCATGCCCGTTTACCGTTCCCGCACCTCGACCGCAGGCCGCAATATGGCTGGCGCACGCGCTTTGTGGCGCGCCACCGGCATGAAGGAGGAGGATTTCCAGAAACCGATCATTGCCATCGCCAACTCGTTCACCCAGTTCGTGCCGGGCCATGTGCACCTGAAAGACCTGGGGCAACTGGTGGCGCGCGAAGTGGAAGCAGCCGGGGGCGTGGCCAAGGAATTCAACACCATTGCCATTGATGACGGGATTGCGATGGGGCATGGCGGGATGCTGTATTCCCTGCCGTCGCGCGAGCTGATTGCGGATGCGGTGGAATATATGGTCAATGCGCATTGCGCCGACGCGCTGGTGTGCATTTCCAACTGCGACAAGATCACACCGGGGATGCTGAACGCGGCGATGCGTCTGAACATTCCGACCATCTTTGTTTCCGGCGGGCCGATGGAATCCGGCAAGGCGGTCATTCACGGCAAGGAAGTGCATCTGGATTTGATCGATGCGATGGTTTCCGCCGCCAACCCCAAGGAAAGCGACGAAGACGTAGCCATTATGGAACGCTCCGCCTGCCCGACCTGCGGTTCCTGTTCCGGCATGTTCACCGCCAACTCGATGAACTGCCTGACCGAAGCGCTGGGTTTGAGTTTGCCGGGTAACGGCTCCACCCTGGCGACTCATGCCGACCGCAAGCGCCTGTTCCTGGAAGCAGGGCGCATGATTGTGGGCCTGGCGAAACGTTACTATGAGCATGATGACGGTTCCGTGCTGCCGCGTTCCATCGCCAGTTTCGCTGCCTTCGAAAACGCCATGAGCCTGGATATTGCTATGGGTGGTTCCACCAACACGATCCTGCATTTGCTGGCAGCCGCGCAGGAAGCGGGTGTTAATTTCACCATGAGCGACATCGACCGTCTCAGCCGCAAGGTGCCGCAATTGTGCAAGGTCGCGCCTTCCACCCAGCTTTATCACATGGAAGACGTACACCGTGCGGGCGGGGTTGTTGGCATCCTGGGTGAGCTGGATCGTGCCGGTTTGCTGAATCGCGAAGTCGGCACCGTGCATGCCACCAATATGGCGGAAGCACTGTCGTTGTGGGATGTACGCCTGACTACCGACGAAAAGCGCCTGAATTTCTTTCGCGCCGGGCCGGGCAATGTGCCGACCCAGGTGGCCTTCAGCCAGGACAAACGCTGGGAGACGCTGGATATTGACCGCGAAAAAGGCTGTATCCGCGACCTCAAGCACGCTTACAGCACTGAAGGTGGGCTTGCTGTGTTGTTCGGCAATATTGCGCTGGATGGTTGCGTGGTCAAAACCGCCGGGGTGGATGACAGCATCCTCAAATTCTCCGGCCCGGTACGCATTTTCGAATCACAGGATGCAGCGGTGGAAGGCATCCTCGGTGACAAGGTTTCCGCAGGCGACATCGTGCTGATCCGCTACGAAGGCCCGCGCGGTGGCCCTGGTATGCAGGAAATGCTCTACCCGACTTCCTACATCAAATCCAAAGGGCTGGGCAAAGCTTGTGCGCTGATTACGGATGGGCGCTTTTCTGGCGGCACTTCCGGCCTTTCCATCGGCCACGTATCCCCGGAAGCAGCAGAAGGTGGCGCGATCGGTCTGGTGGAAGAAGGCGACATGATCGACATCGACATCCCCAACCGCAGCATCAATGTGCGTGTGGATGACGCCGAGCTGGCAGCGCGTCGGGAAGCGATGGAAGCCAAAGGCAGTGCCGCGTGGAAGCCGGTCAACCGTGACCGGGTGGTCAGCCCTGCATTGAAAGCTTACGCGGCCATGACCACTTCTGCGGCGCGTGGTGCCGTGCGTGACGTGACGCAGCTGGAAAAGTAAACCGACGCACCCGCACCTACCCCCACCCCCGGTTTCAGGGGTGGGGTTGAAGGCAGGCGGTCAGGCCGCCACATCCTCCGCACACGCCAGATGGGCCCGCCCTTGCTTCAGCAGGCTGTTGATCTCAATCTGGATGAAACGCTCCATAATGGTGGGCCTTAAACCCGAAGCCTGCCTGATGGCTTCCTGTTGCGTCAGGATAAAGCTTTCCACCACCAGCGCGCAGACAGTGGTTTGCAGTTTCTGCAAGACTTGGAGCACCGCCAGCGCCTCCTCAACCGGCAATTCCGCCAGCAGGCGCTGCTGGAGGAAATTGACCATCCACCCCCACATGCCCAGCATGGCGGCGTTGGGGATATTGTGTTTGACATGCACGATCCCCACCAGCACCTGCCATTTCCAGTAGTGCTCGTCAAACTGGCCCAAGATGCTGACTTCATACCAGCCGCGCAGGGTGTTCTCCCGCATGGCACGTTCACTCTCGCTGATATACTCACGCGTGGCTGTGTCACTCAACACAACATCGTAGAAACCTGTCAGGATCTCATTCGTATGTTGCTTGAAAAAACTCTGATGACGGCGAATCAGTGCGCCATCTTCTGCTGTTGGTATCATCCCAGCGGGGACTCTACTCATAAGTGTTTTTGTTATAGTTGGCAAATCCATTTGATGACCCCTCTTGATTGGTCAATATGCGACGCTTAACTGTCCGCCGTTGGTTTCAATATAGTCACATACCGCATGCAAGGTCTGTACCGTCCCTGCCCGGATTGACACCTGGAAACCAATGACGCACTCGGCGTTAAGCTGGGTGATGATGTAGGCGAAATCCTTCATGCAAATGATCATGCCTGGGGATTTGCCCGCCCGTAAAAAACCGGCCAGGTTACTGGCGGCACTGTACAGCAATGCGGACAGCGCCGACACAGTGTCCGTCAACTGTGTGTCGCTGGCTGCGTACAGGGACAAACCATCCACAGTCATGATTTGTATGTTCTCAATATCAGGCATGCGTCTTTGCAGACTGCTTGCAAACTGGTTGATTATCTGGGGTGTAAGCATATTTATGTTCTCCTTGACGATTAAAAAGCATCTATTTACTGCAATTGGGCCGCCTTCTGTTCCAACACTGCTTGCGCGGCGTTGAAATGGGGCAAGTTAAACTCCTGGATGAGGGGAAGCGCGGTCACCAGATAGCGCTGCGCCTGGGCAATATCGCCAGCCTTCAAAGCCGTCCTCGCCAACTCGTGGTAATGGGAAACCACTGAATTGCCGACATGCTTGATCTGCGGATGCAGCCGGGCCTGTTCCCGCAATAGGCGGATATAATGGAGCGCCCCATCCCTGCCATCGCCAAACCGGCCTTCCGCAACAGCGGCGTTGCTCAACTGCACCAAATCCGCAATACCCAGCGTTTGCACGGGTTGCGGCTTTTCCACCACTGCCACTGGCGGAGGTCGAGGGGCAGGATGCGATGGCTGCGTCCGCTGCCTAACCGGGTGGCGCTCAACGGCACGGCGCGGCGGTGGCTCCTCCGCCACTGCCGCCTTACGGCTTTCAACGGCGGCTGTTGTAACCTTTTCCTCACTTTTGAGGCCAACCCTGTCCCGCAACAATAGGGAGCTGCCTGCTGCATCCGGGATCGCCAATGAAGCCGTCATCGCCAATGGCAACATCACTGGCTCCACGGGTGCCAGATACTCAATTTTCGTCCTGGAAACCGGCGGCGGGCAAACCTCCGCTGTAACCGATGGTGCAACCATGTGCTTCGGTTCAATCAAATAACTGCTGGCGATTGCGCTGATAGCCGTCAGCAACCCCAGGCCTGCCGACATGATGTGGGCAGGGTTGCGGCTTTCCTGGGTGCGCCCGGTTTCTTTCTGCAAAGCCCTGATGGCAGGTGAAAACGCCGTGCCCAGCAGGTAAACGCCGTCCTTTGCAGAGCATGCCAGCAAAGCGGGGTCAGTCCGTTTGCCAAGGTAACCCTTTCTGGCCAATGGACGCAGCCGCCGCTCAATCTGTCGGCCCAGTGCCGCACCCTGGGCAACTGCACCACTTGTCAACCCGCTGGCATGGCATTGCCGGGGAATATCCAAGACAAAATAACAGGCATCGTCTTCCAGCCCCCAGGAACGTGGCGCCATCACCCAATCAGCCGCCACACGCCGACAGGCGTCACTCACTTGCCGGTAAATTTCTTCGGGCGATAAAGACAAAGCTGTTGCGGAAAACATATGCACCATAATACGCGCATCTGCACCGCAAGCATTGACATTTTCCAGGTCAAGCCCGCGGTATACCTTGCCGACAGCGGAAACAGCCAAACATTCCTGTAAGGCGTAACGCTCGCCAAGAATTCGGTAACCCGCAATAGTGGTTGCTTGTTCCATGATAATAAAAGCCCCTCAACTGACAGGATAGACATTTTAGCCCCCCATTTCAAACGTCAAAGTAAAATCATAACGTTACCAGTAACATGAACAAAATCACCAAGAAGATTTGCTTAGTAAGTATCCCCCGGCAAAGCCGGGGGCTTTAGAATATGTGAGCCGCTCAA
>NZ_JAYMYJ010000078.1:0-2542 GCF_035668035.1 Candidatus Thiothrix phosphatis
GGCTGGCGAGGTTGGCAAGCTTGTCATGCTATACTTGGCGCATCACCTCAACAGGCCTGAGCGCATGGCGAACTTAGTCAATCTGCCTATCGGTATCCAAAGTTTCAGCGAGTTACGCACCCGCAATATGCTGTATGTGGATAAAACCCGACAAATTCACCGGCTGATCAGCACGGGCAAGTATTACTTCCTGTCACGCCCGCGCCGCTTTGGCAAATCACTGACGCTTTCCACCCTGCGCGCTATTTACGAAGGCAGGCGCGAGCTGTTCACGGGGTTGTGGATGGAAGACCAGTGGGACTGGAACAAGGTGCACCCGGTTATCCACTTGTCGTTCAGCAGTATGGGCTACCGCGAGCTGGGGCTGGAGCAGGCCATTCGCCAGGAACTGCTGGCGCAGGGGGAAGCCTTTGGGGTCAGTTTCACCCAACAAGCCAGCATTGCTGTGATGTTTGACGAGTTGATCCGCAAATTGGCGCAACGTGATGGCAAGGTGGTTGTGCTGATCGATGAATACGACAAACCGCTGATTGACTACCTCGACGACCTCCCGCTGGCCAGGGCCAACCAGCAGGTGATGAAGACCTTTTACTCGGTGGTCAAGGATTGTGACCCCTACCTGCAATTCCTACTGATTACTGGGGTATCGAAATTCAGCAAGGTGTCGATTTTCTCCGATCTCAATCACCTGTTTGACCTGACGTTTGTACGCGAAGCTGCTGCCTTGACAGGTTACACGCAGCTGGAATTGGAACAGTATTTTACCGCCTATTTACAGGAGGCTGCCGATTGTCAGGCCTGTGATAGAGCCACGCTGCTGGAACAACTGCGCGAGTGGTACAACGGCTATAGCTGGGATGGCAAAACACGGGTATACAACCCGTTTTCGATCCTCAGTTTTTTTCGTGCCGGAGAGTTTCGTAATTTCTGGTTCGAAACCGGTACGCCGACCTTTTTGCTGAAACTGCTGCGTGAACAGAACCTGTACAAGCTTGATAACCTCACCGTGCATGAGCGCACCTTTTCCAGCTACGACATTGATTATTTACAAGCGATTCCCATCCTGTTTCAAACGGGTTATCTGACCATCAAGGCTAAACAGGAATTTGGCCTGTACACCCTGGACTACCCCAATCGTGAGGTGCGTGAATCCCTGCTGGATTACATCATCAGCGATTTACGCTGCCTGCATACACCGATGAGCACTCCAATGGCGGTGGAATTGCACCAGGCCTTCGCCGCCAATGATCTGAAACAGGTGGTCACGCTGGTGAAAAGCATTTTCAAGACGATCCCTTCGCAAATTTTCATTGCCAATGCGGAACACTACTACCATAGCCTGATTTACCTGGTGTTTTTCTATCTGGGGCAATACAGCGAAAGCGAAGTCAACACGAATGATGGGCGGCTGGATTGCGTGGTGAAGACCCCGACACATATTTATGTGATCGAATTCAAGCTGGATAAAACGGCTGACAAGGCGTTGGCGCAGATCAAAGACAAAGGCTACGCGGAAAAATACCGTGCTGACCCGCGCATGAAGGTGCTGGTCGGTATCAATTTCAGCAGTGAGCAGAAGACAGTGGAAGGGTGGAAGATGGAAAACTTGTAGGGAGGCTGGCTCTTCGCCCGTGCCTTCATGCCGTTTGTGTGGGGTGCGTGTTTTGCCTGAGCACCTTTGTTCAGGCATCAGCCCCATCGAAATTGACGCCCTGATAAATAGCCTGCACGGTCAGGTTTGTTTCTGGGCACACCAGGGAAATTTCATCTTCCAGCGATTCACAGGTATTCACCCACCATGAGCCATCCGGTTCGCGGTAGAAATGCGTGACCGACACCTTTTCCTGCGCCACGACCAGATAATGTTGTAGGGAGGGAATGGACTGGTATGCCACCAGCTTTTCGTTGTAATCCTTCCACTCTGTTGATTTGGAAGTGACCTCAACGACCAGGCAGGGCGATTCCAGGTAATACTCATCGGTATTATCCGGCGCGCAGCTCACCAGCACATCGGGGTAGTAGTAAGCCCGCCCTTGTTTGACCCGTACCTTGATGTCCGCACTGTAGATGTCACAGGGTGTGCCATCCCTGTTTTGCAGGGGCAGGCTGCGCACGACATTCAGGGTAATTTTGTTGTGGCGTTTGCTGGCGCCTGCCATGAGGTACACCTTGCCATCGAGGTACTCGTGACGCTCTTTGGCGCTTTTCTCACCTTCCAGATACTCGGCTTCGGTGATGTGCGGAGCTTGTTGTGTCTGTGGCATCGGTTCTCTCCGGTTTGGGCGATTACATACAGTGTAATACGTTGTTCACTCCGTCCAGGACGTGATTTTTACAATTTCAGATTTGTTGACATAGGCATTAATCTTGACCGCGCCTTTGCTGTTGAATTGCTTCAACTCTTCTTCTGTTAGTTGTTTAAGGGTTTCATCTGCACGGGCAGCGGGGGTGCTACCTAAGCGTTTGTGGCTGCGCTCAATAAAGAGGGAACTATTGCGGGGATCTTTCTTCAGATAAACCCCTTTTTCCAGTGTGGCATCTG
>NZ_JAYMYJ010000079.1:0-2529 GCF_035668035.1 Candidatus Thiothrix phosphatis
TCCGCCCTGCCCGTTCCGCCACCGCGCGGCTGTGCGTCACCACCAGCAGGGTCTGGCCAGACTGCGCCGCCAGGTCAAACAGCAGATCCAGCACCCGCGCGCCGGTTTGCGCATCCAGGTTGCCGGTCGGCTCATCCGCCAGCACCAGCGCCGGGCGGTGGATCAGGGCGCGGGCAATCGCCACCCGCTGCTGTTCGCCGCCGGAAAGCTGGTCGGGGAAAGCCCCGCCACGCGCGGACAACTGCACCGCATCCAACCACTGTTGCAGGCGCTGCTGCTGTTCTTGCCGCGCCACCCCCAGCAACTCCAGTGGCAGCAAAATGTTTTCCGCCACCGTCAGGGTCGGGATCAAATTGAACTGCTGGTAGATGAAGCCAATATGCTGGCGGCGGAACAGGGTCAGCTCCGGCTCCTGCAATTGCGTCAGCGTGCGCCCGGCGATGCGGATTTCACCGCTGTCGGGGCGGTCGACACCGCCCAGCAGGTTGAGCAGGGTCGACTTGCCGGAACCGCTGCTGCCGACCAGCGCCGCCCGTTCGCCCGCCTGCAAACCGAGGCAGACATCCGCCAGCACCGGATGCCTCCGCCCCGCCTCCGGGTAGGAATAATGCAAATGTTCCGCCTGTAGCACGCCCAATCCCCATCAATTGAAAAGGCAGATGTATCATGGAAGCCCAACGGAGGTAAAATACCTCTCGCCCCATCAATCCGCATGGGGGGAAGCAGCGTTCTGCTATCCTCAGGCAATCCCATAATCAAGAGAAGCAACATGAGCGGAAAACTGAAATTACTGATCGGCGGCCTGTTACTGGGCGTACTGGTCATCTTCGCCGCCATTGGCGTCAAGAGCACACTTGCCCCGCGCCAGCCGGAACAGGGCGCAGACGCCGCCGCCACCCAGGACTGGGAAAAACCGTCGATCATGCCCAACGCCAACGTGCCCTCGCCTGACGTGATTAAGGATGACAGCGTCTTCACCCGCCCGCTGGACGACAAACCCACCGATGACGACGCCAGCAAGGTGGAGCTGGTCAACGAACCCAAAGCCCCGGATGACGCCGAGCAGGACACAGCAGACGCCGACAAGACCATAACCGGCCTGCCCACCGATGAAATCACCGAGGCGCCGGATACCGCAGCGGACAAACAAACTGACGCCAGCCCGCCAGCGGATGAAGCCAGCGACACGCAGGACAAAGCCGCAACAGATGACGCAGCCAGCGACACACCGGACAAAACCGCTACGGATGACAGCGTGCAGATCGTGGACGAACCTGCCCCGGCGGAACAACCTTCCGCCAACACCGGCAAATTGGAAATTGTCGCCCAGAACGAAAAAGGCAAGGCCGTCAAAGCCAATGTTTACATCCAGAAAGCCAACGGTGCCAACATCGACAAGGCGAATTACACCTCCAAAGCCGCTTTCAACCTTCCCCCCGGCTCGTACAAGGTGACGGTGCGGGCGGAAGGCTACGGCAGCCTCAGCCGCAACATCAAGGTGCCTGCCAACGCCGTGGTGAATGAAATCTTCCCACTACCGAAAGTTGCCGCCGCCCCAGCCACCACGCCTGCCAGCCCGCCAGCCGCGCAGGCTCCAGTCCGCCCGGCCCCATCCGCCGACACTGCTGGTGGCAAACTGCGGCTCGCCGCGCTGTCGGCGGACGATGGCAGCCCGCTCCAGGTCACTTTCACCATCGCCCGGCTGGACGGCTCGGTGGTTGAACAGGTGGACAACGTGGCCCTGACCGAAATCAGCCTGCCCGCGCAGGAATTTGTGGTCAGCTTTGACTACAACGGCTTCCACGGTTACAAATCCCTGACCGTGCGGCCTGGCCAGACCCTGACCCACACGTTCAATATCCGTGGCGTGCACCACCCCCAAGCGCCGGTCATGGGGCAGATGCAGCCGCCGCCCGACATGGGGCAGATACAATCGTCCACGCCGCCATTGCCGATGCCCGCGCAGCAACAGCCCCAGAGCATGGAGGAAATGCTGATCCAGCGCATCCAGCAGGAGCTGGAACGGCAGATGCACTAAATGACAGGGCGTAGCCTATGCGTAATGGTAGCGGCACATGGCAATCAGCAAGTCTTCACCCTCGACTTTGTAAACCAGACGGTGCTCATCATTAATCCTGCGTGACCAATAGCCAGAAAGCCCGTGCCGCAATGGCTCGGGCTTGCCGATGCCATCAAAGGGGTCACGCACAATGGCCTTGACCAGTTCGTTGATGCGTTTGAGAATTTTCCGGTCGGCTTGCTGCCAGTACACATAATCCTCCCATGCTTTGGAAGAAAAGATTATTCGCATTCGGTCAACTCACGCACCTGACCTTCCCCCCTCTCCAGTTCAGCAATGGATTCCAACAGGCGGCTGGCATTGGCCGGGGTACGCAGCAAATAAGCGGTTTCTTCCATCGCCTTGTAATCTTCCAGCGAAATCATCACCACCGCCTGCTCGCGGTTGCGGGTAATAATGATGGGTTCGTGGTCTTCACAGACACGATCCATGGTTTTGGCGAGTTCCGC
>NZ_JAYMYJ010000080.1:0-2487 GCF_035668035.1 Candidatus Thiothrix phosphatis
CGCATTACCGCCACAATATTTCAGGCTCATCGCCGCCTGGAACGCCCGACGGGTGTGGCCGGTGGATCAAAAAGGAAGGTTCTGAATACTTCTATCACAGCATCCTTTTCAAAAACTGCCCGGTAAACGACCCTTCCGCCACCGCCACCGCCACCGCCACCGCCACCTGCTCCGGCGTGCCGGTGGCGATAATCTTCCCGCCCCGGCTGCCCCCCTCCGGCCCCAGGTCCACCACCCAGTCCGCCGTCTTGATCACGTCGAGGTTGTGCTCGATCACCACCACGGTGTTGCCGCCGTCGCGCAGGCGGTGCAGCACTTGCAGCAACTGGTCGACATCATGGAAATGCAGCCCCGTGGTCGGCTCGTCGAGGATGTAGATGGTCTTGCCGGTGCCGCGTTTGGAGAGTTCCTTCGCCAGCTTGACGCGCTGCGCTTCGCCGCCGGACAGGGTGGTGGCGTTCTGCCCCAGGGTGATGTACGACAGCCCCACGTCCATCAGGGTTTGCAGCTTGTGGTGGATGGCGGGCACGGCGGCGAAGAATTCGGTGGCGTCTTCCACCGTCATGTCCAGCACTTCGCTGATGTTCTTGCCCTTGTAGCGGATGTCGAGGGTTTCGCGGTTGTAGCGTTTGCCTTCGCACACTTCGCAGGTGACGTACACGTCGGGCAGGAAGTGCATCTCGACCTTGATCACGCCGTCGCCGGAACAGGCTTCGCAGCGCCCGCCCTTGACGTTGAAGGAGAAACAGGTGGGGCGAGGCAGGGTTACAGGGTGCGGTTGATCAGGGTGGATTTGCCGGAGCCAGTTTGTCTGGCTTTATCTCAAGTGCGACAAATTGAAATCTGTATCATCCGAAAACACTGGCGGCAACCCACCAGCTACATAGTTGAGCTTGCTCCTGTAATCAGCAAATTGTCTGCCATTTTGCGCACAATACTGGTCAATAATCTTACTGGCTTCCAGCAGGTTGGTTTTTTCCATTTCAGTGACCACAAATACGCCATCCGCGGACACATTGCCCTGTTGGGGCAACAGCATGTAAAGCCAAAAAACAAGTCAAACATCCTGTCGCTCCCCTTTCCATCAAAGGCTTGGAAGCATTATAGCAGTTTGGGCAAGGCTGCTATAATCGACTCACTTACCCACGCGAGTTGACTGATGACGCCACAAGAACTGCAAGCTTTTATCCAGCAAGGTGAAAATGCCGCCGTCGAATTCAAGGCAATGCCTGTCCGCCCGGAAACGGTTGCGCGGGAAATGGTGGCGTTTGCGAATGGATCAGGCGGAATGCTGCTGTTGGGTGTGGCGGATGATGGTTCATGTTCCGGGATTGAGGATGCAGCAAGTACCGAAGAATGGGTCATGAATATCGCCCGTACCTTGGTCACGCCAGCCATAGCAGTCACTTGTGAAATTCTCGAATTGGACGACAAGCGGATTGGCATTGTCACGATACCCAAAGGCAAGGACAAACCCTATCAAACCGGCGACAAATACCTGATCCGGGTCGGCTCCACCAACCGCATGGCCACCCAATCCGAATTGATGCGCCTGTTTCAGATGTCTGGTGTCTTCCACTACGACTCCATCCCGGTCAGTAACGCCAGCATCAACGACCTGAACATGGCGGCGCTGGACAGCTACTTTGCCAGCTACGGCTTCGAGTTTTCCAGGGAAACTGAAGAAGCCCGCAGGCAGTTGCTCATCAATACTGACATTCTGACCAGCGCAGGTGAACCGACCGTGGGCGGCCTGCTAATGTTCGGCATTAACCCGACCCGCTACCTACCGCAAGCTGCGATCATGTTTGCACACTTTAACGGCACGGAAATCGACGCTGAACTAATTGACCGCAAAGAAATCACCGGCACCTTACCCAATCAGGTTGATGCCGCCGTTGCTGTGATGAAAAACAATCTGCTACAACCTTCGACGATTGAAGGCACAAAGCGTAAAGATACGACTTTCCTGCCTCCAGATAAGGTATTGCGGGAAATGGTGGTCAATGCCTGCGTTCATCGCAACTACGCGATAACAGGCTCGCGCATCCGTATTTTCATGTACGACGACAGGATTGAATGTATTAGTCCGGGACGCTTGCCCAATACCGTTACAGTGGAAAAACTTCGTTCCGGCGTGTCCTACGCATCCAATCCTGTACTGCTGAAATTCATGGATAACCTGCGCTATATAGACCGGCTGGGGCGTGGTTTCCCCATGATCTTCCGCGAAATGCGGCAATTGGGGAAAGCAGTGGATGTATATGAATTTGGAGAAGAACTACGAGTAGTCCTCCCCCTATAACATCCGCTTGAGAAATTCCCCGGTAAACGACCCTTCCGCCTGCGCCACCGCCTCCGGCGTCCCCACCGCAATAATCTTCCCGCCCCGGCTACCCCCCTCTGGCCCCAGATCCACCACCCAGTCTGCCGTCTTGATCACGTCGAGGTTGTGCTCGATCACCACCACGGTGTTGCCGCCGTCGC
>NZ_JAYMYJ010000081.1:0-2464 GCF_035668035.1 Candidatus Thiothrix phosphatis
TGACTTCAGTGCCGTCCGGCAGGCCGTCGCCATCGGTGTCAGGCTTGAGCGGGTCGGTCTTGGTGGTGTTGACTTCAGTGCCGTCTGGCAGGCCATCGCCGTCAGTGTCGGGCTTGAGCGGGTCGGTCTTGGTGGTGTTGACTTCCACGCCGTCATTCAGGCCATCGCCGTCAGTGTCGGGCTTGAGCGGGTCGGTTTTGGTGGTGTTGACTTCCACGCCGTCATTCAGGCCATCGCCGTCAGTGTCAGCTTTGGTGGGGTCGGTTTTGGTGGTGCTGACTTCCACGCCATCTGGTAGGCCGTCGCCATCGGTGTCAGCTTTGGTGGGGTCGGTTCCCAAAGTCCGTTCTTCACCATCTTTTAAGCCATCGCCATCGCTATCTAAGCTAGCTGTACAATCAGCGTTGCCTGTGCCGTAATTGCCCAAATAGTTGTTTTCGTCCTGGGAACCCCAACCCAAGTTGGTGAATTGGTTGCCAGGGTTAGTGCCAGCAGAGTTGTTGCCGCCTGCCAGCACCGGCTGGTTAAATGGGTCTGTCTGGTTGTTGATTAATGCGATCGGCCCCAGACAGGAGCCGCCATTCCGGAAATTGAAGACTTCTTTTTCAACGCCCGCCTGCCATTGGAATGCGTCGGACTTAATCATGTTCAGGCTGAAAGAAACATAGTCTACGCTGGTGTCTTCGATTGGCGCATCCACCCGTGAGTCATTGGACCAGATGGTGTTGGTGACCTTGATTTGTGGGTCGTCAACCACAAACTTGCTTGTCCCGGTTGCGTGCGGAACCCGCAGCGTTACCTGGCCGGTCATGCTCATGTCTTTGGGTGTGGGGGTGGTGGTGGGGCGCATGAATACATGATAGCGGTCATCGGTGGTATCCCAACGGACACTATATTCCAGTGTTTGGGCCGCCCAAGCACTATTGCCTGCCAGCAATAGCACCGAGGCGCTCAGACCGAGGTATTGGCGAATTTTTCTGGATTTCATGGTCAGATCCCTAAAATAATTTTTATATTTGTAATGTGGACTGTTGTTATGGAACTCCGGGGGTTGTAATAGTCCGGAAGGTTCTGGCGGGTTGCCGTGTTATTTACTGTTTGCAGGAAATGGCATCGCCATAATTGCCTGCATAGTTGTTTTCGCTGACAGTGCCCCATCCCAGGTTGGTAAACTGGTTGCCGGGGTTGGTATTGGCGGAATTGGGTTCAGTGTTGAAAGGATCATCATTCGCCATCAGTGTAACGCCTTCCTGGCAACCGCCTTCATTTTCGAAGCTGAAAATGAGTTGTTCCTTGCCTTTTTCCCAGGCGTAATTACGTGCGCTAGTGCCTTGTAGGCCGACGAAAGAGAAGGAAATATAATCATAGTCAGCGTCTTCTTTGGGCATATCCACCCGTGAGGCTTCCACCCAGTTGGTGCCGTCTATGATGCTGACCAAATTTTTGGCTTTAAAACCTGCGGCATGAGGAGCTTTGATAGTGACTTGCCCAGTCAGGCTGATGTCAGGTTTGGGTGTGGCCGAAGGCTTCATCCATACCTGATAGGTTTTGCCATCTTCCGCCAATGCCAGTTTGTATTCCAGCGTAGCTTCGGCCATGGCGGAGGCGGCAGCGATAGAGCATACAATCCCTCCGAAGGCAGCACTCAACAAGCGGAAGAGTTTATTAGTTTTCATTTATTGTCTCCTGATTATAAAGCTCAGTGTTATGGTTTTATTATGATAAAGGTTTTCTGATCGGAATAAATGTTTTACTGATAAGTGGTGAACGAGTGTTCCTTCTATTTTCCTATCTCCTCCCCTGTTGGGGGAGGAGGGCAGGAGCCGTGCTATTTTGGCGTTGAGCCATTGATGATGAAGTTGGCGGCGAAGGCGGTGTTGGCCGGGTGGAGCAGGACATTGCCGAGCAGCAGGTTGATGTCGTTGCTGGGGCCGGAGAACACGCTGACACCGTCCATGTTGAGGTCGGAGGGGAAGTAACCGGCGAGGCGGAAGTTGCTGTTGGCGAGGGTGTTGGCGGGGGCGGTCAGCACCTTGCCGAGGACGACGTTGATGTCGTTGCTGGGGCCATTGGCGATGACCGAGTCGCTGCTGTTGGCATCACCCGCCCACATCAGGGCTGTGGTTCCGCTGACCAGGCGGGCGTTGCTGCCGAGGGTGGCGGTGGCGGCCAGGGTGAAGTCCACGCTGGCTATGGTGGTGGACAGGTTCAGCGGTGCGGCAGTGGTCACGCCCAGGTGGTTGCGGTGGCGCAGGGTCACGTAGTATTGGCCAGCCGCCACGTCCTCCAGGGTCAGGGTACGGCTGCCGGAAGCGGCGTCGACCACGTCGCCATCACGCTGCAACAGGCCAGCCATGGCGGCGACCCGGTTTTTGGGCGTGTTGGGGTCGCGCAGCTCCACCAGCACCCAGTCCACCGGCGCATCATTGCCGGTCATGGCCAGCAGTGCCGGGGCGGCGGTTTC
>NZ_JAYMYJ010000082.1:0-28415 GCF_035668035.1 Candidatus Thiothrix phosphatis
AGTGGCCATTATCTCATAATCAGGCGCGGCGGTGGGTTTTTAGAGGTTCCCTACAGTGTCAGGCGGAATAGTTCACCAATATTTTCCAGTTCAATACGTTCCTGCATGGCTTTGAGCATCATGGGAATACCACGCCCCAACCCATCAAAATAGCGCAGGTTGTCCAGAAATTTCACCAGAAAAATATTGCGCGGCGCTGAATTGCCATAACGTATTTTTTCCAGGGTCAACGTATTGGCCAGCGCACCGGGAGAAGTGATTTCGATACGATTGCTATAAACATGTACCTGGGTTTTGCGGTGGCTGATGGAGTAGTCACGATGCATGACCGCATTAACAACCGCTTCGCGCAGCACTTTGAGCGGAATGTGGGTAATTTCCTGCCTCTGATTGCCTTTGATGGTTGAGGGTGTGGGAATGTAGAGCTGTAGCAGATTGACAGTTTTGTCGATCAGCTCAGCTACAGTGCCAGTAATTTCCTTTTTGTCGATCAAGTCGTCGGTAATCGCTTCCCCTTTGAACACAGCGAACATAATGGCGCTTTGTGGCAGACGGCGCTGGGGTTGCTTACCGAACATCAGCAACCCACCCACACTGGCAACCCAGTGGTTTTCGGATTCTACGAGTATGTCGGTATTGACCAGCAGACTGTGTTGTTCGGATTCGGGCAGGTCGATGAAACCGGTATCGTAGTAACTGCGGTAATAGTGGTCTACGGCCTGTTTGTCGATGTGGCTGATGTCAGTATTGGCAACAGGGGAAGTATCGAAGTGAACCAATCCAGCCTGTTGGAACAGGCGAGAGAGTTCTTCTTTGGTCGCCATACGGTTGCTGGAACCGACGCGTAGCCAGTATTTGCTGTCCTGGGTCTGGTAGGGGCGATCATGGCCTTTCGGCACAGTGATCAGACAAACCCTTTTGCCCTCAATTTCTGTTTCTCGAACATCCAGTTGCAAGGCGGGAATAATGTTGTTACGGCTGATATTGGCGACCCAGGTTTCCAAACTGGATTCGATACCGCTGATAGTTCCGTCATCCTCAACGCCAATAAGCAATGAGCCCCCCAATGTGTTGGCAAAGGCAACAATCTCACGGGCAGCGCTTTCTGGACGGACTGCACCGGATTTGAATTCGACTTGGGCGTTTTCGCCTTGCTGGATCAGGGCATTGATGGTTTCGTTAAGATCAGTTGTTGTATTCACATGACGGCCTTGAACTTTTGCTGACAGGCAGATAACTGGAGTATAAAGGATTTTCCTTCATTTCACGTATCTGCCTCCAGATGCTGCCGATACCCATCCAGATGCGCCTGGAACTGATCCAGCCATTGCGCATCCACAAACGCTTTCAGGATGCGGCGGATTTCCAGCAGCTCGCCTTCGTCCTGTTTGAGCTTGCGCAGGAAACCGTAATCCAGCGCACGGTTGATGGCGGTGTTGATCTGCTCGGTGGTGCGCGCTTCGTTTTTCTGTTCCGGCATGAACAGGATCATCATGTCCACGATCTGCTCGCGGCTCAGCACCACACGGGTAGCGCCGCCGCTGGCGTCTTCCTCCGCCAGCCGCTTGCGTAACAGCACCAGCAGCAGGCTGACCGGGAAAGTCAGGCTGCGACGCGGGATCAGACGTGGTATCTCCGTGTCTTCCTCAGCCTCCGGCTCCTGCTGGCGCAGAAAGGCGTAACCCTCCGCTTCGTCGATATACAGTTCCAGCCCGATGACCCGGCAATAGTCGCGCACCGCCGCCTGCAAACGCAGTAAATCCGGCCACAGGCGGGCGTGCTGCTCTTCATAAAGAACACCTTTCAACAACTGGATCAGCAAGGCGGACAAGGCGTTATCCGTATTGTTGGCGGCAGGCGTCAGTAAACTATCAGACATAAAACAATCAGCGCTTAGCGGGTAAAAATGATTTGCGGAATATGCGCCACACGGTTACGCAACTGCAACAGGGCGTGTTCCGATAATGCCGGAAGCTCCGTCTGCCCGCCACTCAGTGGCAAGGTTTCAGTCACGGCGTCATTGATCACGGTCTGCGGATGTTTGCCGGCGATATTCAGGTAGGCCACCAGTTCCGCCAGGCCCTGCCGCAAGGGGTATTCCTCCAGCACTTCCCTGAGGCTGATCTGCGGGCGGGTTTGCAACAGGCGGCGGATGTTTTTGCGCAAGGCTTCTTCATCCACCCAATGCTGCTGATAGAGGGCGGAAACATCCACCTCCCCACTGCCCACCTCCGGCGCTTCGCTATTCAGCAAGGTTTTGCGGCTGGGCTCAAACAGACGTTGCTCCATCAACAAATTGACTGCCACTTTGGGCTGGTCGATAGGGAAAAAGTCCTGCGGCAATACGCCGGTATCCTGCTCCTGCAAGGCCAGCGCAGACTTTTCAATGCCACGGATGATTTCCAGAATACGTTTGTTTTCCAGCCATGCCTGATCGGCAAGGTATTTGCGCAGTTGCTCCACCAGTTGCGCGTTGGTCTGGTAGACCTTTTGCCCGGCATCCAGCAGCGCGTAGCCGATATGACGCAGGAAACCGCTATCCTGCATGTCGCGCAACGCTTCCTGTTGCAAGGCGGTGTCGGTGAGGCGGCGCAGCTCCTCCTGCCGGTCGGGGGACATCAGGAAGGCCCAGAAAGCCGAGAAGCTTTTGCCCTGCTCCGAGTCATGAATGTAATCCTGCTGGGCAAAGATTTCGTCCAGCAAATCGCCCTTGCTTTTGTCGCTGAGGGTGATGAGTTCGCGTACTTCCCGATCCAGCGCACGGAAGTTGTATTCCACCTGGCGGAAGTCGGAAAGCAGGCGGCGTGCCACGTCTTCGGCTTCAAACCAGCGTTCCTTGATGCGGGTGGCGTCGAAAGTTTCCACCGCGCCGGAACGCAGACGGGCAATTTGCCGCTCCAGCTCTGCCTGTTGCTTTTCCAGTTCGGCGATGCGCGTTGCCGGGTCGTTATCGGTGTTATGGACGATTTCCTGCAATAGACGATGCAGGGTCAACAGACGTGATTCGGTGCCGACAAATTCACGCGGTTGCAGGGTTTGTAGCCATTCAATGGCTTTCTCCGCCCCCGGTGTCAGATCCAGTTGCGGGATGTCGCTGTCCTTCTGGTAATACTTGCGCAGGAAGGCATTCGCGCCACTGGCCCAGTCGTCCAGGTATTGCGCCGCCTTTTTCGGGTAGGCATCCGCGCCTTCCATATCATTGAGATGGAACAGGGTGTCATCCAGCAGTGAGGTGGCTTCGTCGAACGGCAGCGAACGCCGGTTGGGGCGGATGAATACCTGATATAGAAAGCTGGCGATCAGTGGCGCATGGGGCGAGGCCAGCAAGCGCCAGGCTGTGTTGTTTTTGCGCTGGGATTTGAGGTCGGCGTAGTGCATGGGTGTTGGGAAGGTTCTCGATTGCTTGATTCTAGCAGCACAAGTTGCGCCAAGCTGAAGTATTCGGAATTTCCCATAGGCATCTTTATGTAGCCAATCTACTCAACTATGCCTGTCCCAAATTCCGCAACTCAGCTTGCAGGCGTATTTCCGGCTCATTATCCCTAATCATCTGTTTGAACAGCGGGATACGGAAATAGTGACGCTGCTTTTCCCTGCCCAGCACGAAGCCCAGTTCCAGACGTTTGAGGCTGCGTTGCAGGTCGTCGGCTTCGGGGGTGAAACCGTGGGTTTCCAGCGCGGCCAGCATGTCGCCGAAGGTGAAACTGTCCAGCCCGATGCCGGTGTAGACGACGATACGGTCGAGTTTTTGCGCGGCCTTGTCATCCGGCAAGGTACGATCCCAACCCAACAGACGGCCTTCCACTTCGTCGCTGGTGAGGGCAGTGTGCAGGTCGCCTGCGGTGATTTCGTGCTGGCCGTGTTGCAGGTTGTTGATGATGACGTGGCAGGCGGTGGCGATCAGGTTGGGGCGCTGGCCGGTGGTTTGCACCAGTTCGTCGACCAGCACCGGGGCGGCGTAGCGCAGGTTCATCGTTTCCATTGGCTTGGTGGCAAGTTCGCGGCAGGCATCTGCTTCCAGCTCGCCGAGGTGGAGGATTTCGCCGAAATTTTTCAGCGGCGACTGGTAATCCAGCACGGCGTAGTCGTAGAGCTGCCAGAAACCGGCGAGGATGAAGTTGCATTGCCCGGTTTCGCTGAGGCTGCGCAGTGCTTTGAGCAGAACGTAGTCATTCTTGCGTTCGGCGCGGATGAAGTCGTCGGCTTCGTCAATCAGGAACACGTAACGTTGTTGCCGGATGCGCTGGCGCAGCTCATTCAACAGTTCTTCCAGCGGGGTCTGCACGGCGAGTTGCAGGACTTTGCCGAGATCGGCTTGCAGGTTTTCGCTTTTCAGCACGAGGTAGTGGCATTGCACGTCCGGCTGGCGGCGGTAGCGGCGTTCGAGGGCTTTGAGCAGGCTGGATTTGCCGAGCTGGCGCGCGCCCACCAGCAGGTAGTTGGCCGGGGCGCGGTTCATGATGCGCGTGATCAGGCTGCGGCGTCCGAAGAACACGGTTTCGCGCTCGACTCCCTGCGAAATCTGGTAGGGGGAAATCTGGTCGAGGCTGACCTGTTCGGCGATGATTCTGGCCAGCACGTCCTGCGGTTTGGCGTCCAACAGCAGGCGGGTGAGGTCGCGAGAAGTGAGCGTCACCAGCGGGTTGCTGTAATCTTCGCTGACGCGCAGCAGGCGGTTGCGGTAGTCGGCGTCCGCGCCCAGCAGCAGGCACAGCGGCTTTTCCAGATGGGGCGCGGCTTGCAGCAAGCGGCGCACGGCGTCGGGCACATCGTCCACCGCCAGCGTGGGGTCGGGCTGGAACAGCAGCAGGTCTTTCACATCCAGCGGGAAATCGTCCGTCAGTTGCAGCCAGGCGAGTTGCGGGTCGGGGTATTGCAGGCTGGCGTGCAGGCGTTCCGCCAGTACCTTGACCTTTTGCCGGGGGGCGGCCTGATTGAAGGTGACGGCGGTTTGCAGGCGTTGCGGGCTGACGGAGTTGTATTCCAGCACGCTGTTCAGGCGCTGAGTCTGACTGAGGCGGCGCTGGGCTTCCGGCAGGGTTTCCAGCGGCTGTTGCAGCAGGTTTTCGGGGTGTGCGCCGAGCTCCAGCACCAGCGGGTGGCGGTAGCGGCGGAAGTAAAAAATGCCAAAACTAGAAAGTAATGCGACCGGTGTTGCCAGCAGGGTGACATTCAACAATATATTCGGGACATTGCCAAGCGGCGACTCGCCCTGTTCCTGCCCCTTCTGAATCATAGATACAATGTAATGGAGTACTGTTTCTTGCTTTAGCGCTCCTGCCTTAATCCACTTATTCAAAGATGGGACATCAATATTTAAGCCTTGAAAGATTTGTTTTTCCTTCAGGGAAAGTCCTGGCTGCTTGCTAAGCTCTAAAGGAGCCAAGTCCTTATTTTGTAAGGCAATTCTAGCAATGCCAGATGGATCCAGAGAAACTGCTTCCGCTAGATATAACGTAGTTAGATAATTGTCGTGCTTATAGACCATGTAAAAACACGCCATGTTATACAAAAGGGAGGCAACATCTGACTTGGGAAAGCGTGAATTCTTTCGCCACAATACTTCGGCCTGTTGGAAATACGTTTCCAGCTTGGCCTGATCATCCACATTTCTGATAGCTAACAATAATTCTGCTGCCGCTCTAAGTGTATTGAAACGCTCTGACCACGATGGCGTATATTTAAGATTTGCGACAGCTTTATCAACAGTATCGGTTGCGGATTGGTAATCCTCATTTTTGAAGTAAGTAACAGCCAGCGCCAAACTTCCTTCTGCATGATTTGGCGAGAACTGAGTAGCCTTTTCATGAAACCTTATAGCTTCAAGTAAATGCCCTTGACTTTCCTGTTGCACAGCCAATTGGCTGTTAATGACTGCAAGATAACCTGTATCGCCATACCCCAGCCAATCCGCCGTGGCTGCCAACGCCAGCACCAACAGGGAGGCAAACCCCGCTTTAGACAAGAAAAACCATCCAGCCCCTCCTTCTGTATACAATAAACCCACGAATAAGATAGCGCCTAGGGCAAGAGCTGGAGACAGCCAGCCATAAGTAACCGAATAAAACAACTGCATTTCAAAGTTGCTTAATACAACCCATAGAAGAGCGGGAACAAACCCAAGCCAAGGATAACGGCTTTTTGCAGAAAATTGGCAAGAAATAAGTGTAACCAAGATAATGAAAGCAGAACTCAAAAGCTCATTCACCACACCAGTTACAATCAAAGCAGGAACGTCAACACGATAAAAGTAATCATAGCCTTCAGGCATTAGCAGGCTCGGCAATATCATCGGTATCATTTCAGAAACAAAATACCCTGCGCAAATTCCGATGTTCAACAAAAGCGCATGGCTAGCTAATGTGTTTATGACTGCCGTTCCGCTGGCATTTCTTGCAATGACCGTCAACCAGTACCAGACCCCAAGCAGAATACAGCACTGGAATAATATCAACGATGACATTTCTAAATATTCCGCCAGCAAGCCACTTGTATAAAACCTACCAATATATACAAAAGTACCGGAGAGCTTACTGGCAAAAACCAACAGCAGCATTCCGCTAAAAAATGTCCACCAAAGGGTTGGCGAATGGGGATTTGCACGCCTCCTCCTCACGCCTTTTCTGGCTTGCTGCCATTGGTCACCGAACAATAGCTGTTCCGCCCGTTCCAATGGCTCTTGGCCTGCATACTGCATGGCCACATGATCGGCCATTGCTTCACGCCAATCTTGCAGCAGTTTGTTCATTAACCATAGGAACCCCAGAAACCCTAAGGTGGAAGAAAACAAATAAGATTTACCAATGATAGAGGCACAAATGGCTGTCGGTTCGAACGTCGGGGAGTCTGCACTAATAGAGACGACCAAGGCTGCCAAAATATAAATGATAGTAACGATTGCCAGCGCCTTAATAAATCTTCTGAAACGATAAGTAAATAGAATATCATTATTGAAATGATGACTCGCTTCATGCAGAAGGATTGCTGCGAGTTCCTGTGGATGGGCACGAAATCTTGCCCAAAAGTAAGCCCAGATAATCACATGCTTGCCAGACTTCGTCATCAGAGCTTCGGGCGACTCGTGAATTTTTCCGGGTTCATCTTGCAGATGGATGTCCCCACCCAAGTAAAAATTCAAATCAACCAGTAAGCGCTTGTCAACAGCATTCAGTTTTTCCCTGAAGATGGCAAGAGGTTCCATCCGGTTTATATCTAATCTCTGCAAACTATCAAGTCGCTGCTGGTTCTTATTATCAGAATGGCGCTGCAACCAGAAAAATAGCAAAAATACCCAGACGGGGCTACCAACACCCAATACTATCAGTAGCCATTCGCTAATTTCATAAGACGTTTCAGAAAAAATGATATTGAAGGGTATTAGCAGCAGGAAAGTGGAAAGAGTTGCACCAAATGCAAGTATAATAATGGCTGTTGAGAAAGAAAACCAACTTTTCATTAGCGCAACCAATAGCCAATGATTGCTCCGATAACAGTAAAAACAGCTTTCTGGGTATCACTACCCGGTTGACTATCAAGTTGCCAAACACAAATCATTAGAATGATCGCAGTAAAAAAAACCTGAATAAAGGATCGACGTTTTATATCTTCATTTTTTCTCTGTTTTTCCAGATACTCTGTCAATTGCTCTAGCTGTTTCTTAGAGACTTTCCTTCCTTGCTCGGTCAGAATCCTCAGTATTTCCTCTTCGGCTTTTAGCTTTCCTTTCTTAAAAAAACCCAGACTTTCTTTACGTCCTAGGCGAGAATTAATGAGTTGAACTATAGGTTTCAGAGATTGATCTTGTAATTCTGGCTCCTTAAATGCGCTGATCACTTCGCCTAAAGAGTTGAATAGATATTGCATACATATTTTCCTTAACGTGCCAAATTCAAATCAAACATTATCAGCTTTCTCGCCCCGGTAATGGCCGATCCTTGCGCACCTCACGCTGCCACTCCATAGGATCACCAAATCGGCTGGCAACATCCGAAGCTATTAACTCTTTAATCGCCTGAGTGATCGCCGCCTGGCGTTCTTCTTCCGTCTCGTTATGTTTGGGCAATATTTGAGAACGGCCTTCCTTCTTCAGTGCATCATGTTTCATAAGTTGCCTCTCTATCCTGTCAGGTTTATCGCACTCATTGGATTACAAGTAATCCTCCGCGCCATCACAGCCCAGCGCTGCCCGCCCCGTCCGCCGGATCAGCTCGCAGCGCCACACCAGTTGCCGTTTGCGCGGCTCCACCTCGCGCACGGTCAGCAGGTTGCTCCAGTACAGGCCGCGCACCACCTCATCAATCAGCCACGGCGAATAGCGTCCCAGATGTTCCTTTTCCAGCAGCTCACAGATGTATTCGCGCTTGCTGCTGTCGTTCAGGAACACGCTGAACAGTTGCACGATGTAGGGCGACACTTCCAGCGCATCCTCGCATTCCTGCGGATCGGGAATGCCCTCTTCCAGACAGTGCTGGATCAGGCGCGGATGCTGCCCGGTCAGCGCCAGCAGCCGCTGCAACGCCGCCGCATCCAGTTGCAGGTCGGCGAATTCGCTGGCCAACGTGTGTTGCAGGTCGGCCAGCCCCATTTCCGGCAGGCGGATTTCCTGCGCATGATTGAGCAGCGACATGTCGCCGCGCGCATAGCGCAATTCCGCCAGTTGCTCACCGCCCACCATCACCAGCCGGAACTGGCGGCGGTACTGCTCGGTCAGCGAACGCAGCACCTTGGCCATGCGGTAGCGGTATTCCGGGTGGGCGTTTTCAAAGCGCGTCACCAGCAGGAAAAACTGCCCGCGCTGCTGGATCGCCTCCTCCAGCGCCCGGTTGAAATCCAGGCTGTTATGGCATTCTGGCAAACCGCAACGGCGCGACACATAGGTGTAATAGCCCGCCTCATCGGCCTGCTCCACCGCTGGCATCGACAACTGGAAAACCGCCGCCGCACCGTAGGTTTCCTCCGCACAGGCAAGAATCTGTTCACACAGCAAACCGGTGTCGCGCCCGGCCTGCGCCAGCACCAGCAACGGTTTGTTGCGTACCAATGCCTTGAAAATCTGCCCGGTAATGTCTTCGGTCTGGGTCACGGTTTCGACCCTGACCCGATGCAAATCGGCAGGGATTTCCAGCTCCGCCGCATACGTACCTGCCCCCGGCGACTTCCCCTGCAACGCGGCCAACAGTATATGAAAAGCCCGCCGATACCCCTCCTCACGGCTGTCACGGAAATCAATTGCGATGATGTCTTGCAGGAAAGGGAAGTCCGGCATTTCCCCAAACACGATCGGCACCAGATTAAAATCCGGCTCATGACGCTTGCGATTACGGAACAGCGCGTATTCATCCCGCACCCAGCCGGAATCCACCGCATCCGGCGTACCAATCAGTATCGCATTGCGGGCCGTGCTGGCAGCCTGATGCAGTTGCCGGGCCAGTTCCTGCCCACGTACCAGCGACCACTGGTCAAGAAACACCGAATAGCCCTGCGCCAACAGATTGCGCGCCAGCACTTCCACCCATTTGAAATGGCTGCTACGGTAACTGATAAAGATGTCGGGGGTTTGCGTGGCATTTTGCATCAGCATCTGGTCGTTTGTTGCTCCCACCCAAGTATACTGCATAACCCCCTCTATTTGAGAAAAAACGGAAACTGAGCAAGACAATACAGGCACCACATGAAAACACTCTTTTCCCTGATCGAATCCCCCGCACATCCCAATTTCAACACGCTCTACCAACAACTTGGCGTTCAGGAAGAGCGCTTCACCGCCGCCCGCAAGCTGCACAAGGCTTTGCAGAAACAGCAACCCGATTTTCTGGTGGGCGAATTCATCTACGGTTACGGCAACAACTATGCCGGGGCGAACGTCTGCAATCTGGATGTGACCTTGCGCGCCTTGCAACGCTTTTCGCCGGACACCAAAGTGATCGTGTTTTGCGACAAGGAAGAAATGCCGTACATCAGCAAACTGACCACGCTGTTTCCCCTGCATGCCGTGCTGCCGTTACCGGCCAGTGAACAGGCCATGCAGACGGCGCTGGCATCCTGATTGCATGGCAAAAACAAGCAACCCGCCTGAGCGGGCATGATTCAACATGATAGTTTCGAAGGAGCCCGTACATGTGTGAAAAGCCTGAACCACCTGCCGACAATGAATGCTGCGACAGCGGCTGTGATCCCTGTGTGTGGGACATTTACCGTAAAGAACTGGAAAAGTGGAACAGAATCCAGCAGCGCAAACAACAGGAAAAAAGCGACAAGCCGGAAGAGCAAAGCTCCTGAGCATTATTCCGGCAAATCTTGCAGGCATAATATTTTATTGCCCTGCAACAATAGCGAATAAATTATTTACAAATAGAATTATTTTTAATCAACCCAGCTTATTTATAAAAAAATCTTCCCTGATTCGTTCTATAGTTAGAAACACGTTGTAGTGAGAATCCCCTTTCTATAAATTCCTCAAGGAGAATAGGCTATGAAAAATAAAGCCGCAATGACTGTGCTTGGTGTAGCCACATTATTGGCGCTTGGAGCTACGCATTCAGTTTTTGCCGATGATTGCAATCCATGCGCAACGCCTAAGCCTGCGCCAAAACCTGTAATAAAAACCGGCTGCAATCCATGCACCATTACACCGCCTCCTCCTGTTGCAAAAAATGACTGCAATCCATGTGCTGCTCCGCCCCCAGCCCCTGTTGTAGTGAAACCAACCTGTAATCCTTGTGTTGTCCCACCACCGCCGCCAAAACCCGTCGCAGTATGCACCACTTGCGCCACTACGGTGACCAATGTCACTTACCACCCGGTCAAATCCGGCCAGTTTCATGAACAATTGGTGCCTAAAGATGCCGCTGGCAATCCTTTAGCCTGTCTGGATGTTTCTGGTTCATCCGTTAAAGTTGGGGTTGATTGGAAGACTTCAACCAATGACGTATTTACCTGGGGAACCCATACGACAAAATACAATACGGCGACTGTCACTGAACAACGCTATCAATAATGAACCGAAATGAGCCAAAGCCATAATCCCGGGTCAGAATATGGCATGGGCGTGGGTTTATATGGCCGAACTTAAATTTTCGAATAAATCAAGGATATGCACATGATGATCTTGAAAAAAATATTAACTGCCAGCGCAACTACGCTATTACTCGCTGGCACGGTGGGGAGCGTTTATGCAGACAATACCTGCCATGAGAATTGTCCTGCCAATACGGTCACTTACAAGGTAAACACCTATGAAGACAACCAGGACTATTGCGGTTACGATATAGAAGCAAAACCCCAGGTTTGTGTTAACGCCCAAGTTGTCCAGGTAGACACAACTAAAATAACCCATACAGCCGGAGATGGAACCTCAAAGCTGAATGCAGAAACAGCTTCTGATGTCAAATATACCTCCAGAGTCGCATTTAGCAACGATATATAAGCAATACTGTACTGTGAAACGTTGGTTGATTAACTAGGCGCGCAATCAGCCCTAATTAATGGCCTTCACTATCCACCAGCGAAAAGCAAGCATTAATTATGAATCTTAAATCACATGAGATAGTAGGCGTTTGCATGGTATTAATCATCGCTCCCTTAACCGGGAGCGGTTGCCAAATGGTTAGCCAGACGACTGAACCTGAATGTAAAACTGCCATGACTGATGAAAAACCTGTCCGTTTTGTCAGTGATATGCGGGTATTTAAACAAAGTGGCAATTACACTAATTTGAGTGACATCGCCATTAAAAGCATGCAGATTGCAGAAAACAACGCCAGACAAAATAATGCTGCGGCCAAACGCCAGCAGGCAGAGCTGCGCAGCATCCTTGAACAATATTACAATAGGCCAAACTAATCGTAATGCCGTGAATGGACGGAGTGTTCCAACTCCGTTCGGCCGAACCACCTCAATAAAACACGGGCAAATCTTTTCCCAAATCAACAATCAATGAGGTCAGTGTTTCCCCCAGCGCCTGATTCAAGGCCGCCACCACGCCATCTGGATTAGCCGCAATATTTTCCTTGCGGATATCATAACGGTACTGGCCCAGAATACGTTGGTTCTGTTCCTGTATCAGCAGCGCCTCCATTCCAACCAGAACTGCAACCCGACCCTGTGGCCTCGACAGGTACTCGGCATGGAAAGCAGACAGCCGCAACAATAATTTGTATCCCCCCTTGTTAGTCGCGGGCCGGTCAGACACTGACAGGAATGCATTGCTGCGAGACAAGGTGTCAACCAAGGTTGATGTGAAGTAGGTGGACAAGCGATCCGGCCAGCGGCCATGAGCCAGAAACCCTTGCTGGTAAGCGGGCTTGAACAACGTGATGCGGGAGGTGTCCAGCGCCGGTGAAACCTGCACCATCGGCACAAACAAATGGGCCAATGAGCGCCGTTGCAACGCCCCCAGTTGAGGGGCAAGCCGGTAAACCTTGTCTTCCGGCAAGTAATAGCCCGGTGTGACGCATGCGCTCAACAGCGCCAGCAAAGCCGCGCCCAGCAGGATAGCCCTGACTGCATTTATCCGAGTATTGCCCAATTTTTTTACTAGAAACATGATGCTGCTTGCCCCAATCTTCCCATAGACAAATCATTTGTTGTTGATAATGACCATTATCCCCGAACAAATGTTCAATAATCCAATTCATGCCCATTGAATTCAAGCCGCAAGAAGATTTCCCAGACAAGCGCTGGCGTCAAGGTGCAGGGTCAGCCCATGCGCTTACCCCATCCAAGGGAATCGCCTTCGCCGCCGAAGGCATCACTGCGGGCAATTCCTTGTCCACATAGTAAAACACTGCCGGAACCTGCCCGCTGACCCCATTCGCCACCACTTGCGCGCGGGCTGTGGCGGATATTTCGATTCCCCAGGCGGCAAAATAATTGCTGTAATCCTTGCCCGCCAGCTTCGATGCCGTGATGTACAGGAAATCATTGCCGCTGATATTGCTGGCGTCAGTACGCGTGTATGAACCAAAACCAAGCAATCCCTTGACGGCGTTCCAGTTGGCGTCATTGTTGAGGGCGTCGCTGTAAATCCGCTCCATCAGGCTCAGTTTGGTGTACAAATCCCAAGACTGCTGGGTGTACGCCAGCTGCATGTAAAACGCCAGCCGTTCGAACGCATTGTCGTAAATGCCAGTCCCCGCCCAAAGCGGGTGGCTGGAGTTGGCTGGCTTTCCCGCCCGGATAGCGTTTTGCAGGATGGTGAACGCCTCCCGATTGGCCGGACGGGTCTGGCTTGGATGCTTGCCCAGGCCATGCGCCACCGTCCAGGCCCATTGCGTATGCAACGGGAACATATTGTTGGACACTTCGGTGCTGCGCCCGGCATAGATTTTCAGGCGCGCCCGTTGCAGGTTATGGCCCATTTCATGGTTCTCACCCCAGCCCAATGGCTGGATGGGCACAGAGGAATCAAACGGGTTGCCGGAACACAAGTCTCCACACAAGGCATGCACATCGGAATTAATATGTTGGATTTTAGGCTTGGCGTTGATCGCCGCATCCGTACACAGATTGCGCACACTGCCCGCGTAATTCACGCTGCTGAGACCTGACTGGTTGCAGAACCCGGTCACTTCGGCATCCAATTTCTGCAACCCTTCCCCACTGAAACCGGCGTACTGGTAGTTACCGGCAACCAGGTAGCCATTCAGGTCATCAATGTAAGCCTGCACGTCCTCCGGCGTATAGCCGTTGCCCTCCTTGCCATCCTGCAAATCAAACGCTTTCAACAAATAGGATTTCAGCGAATGCAACTCCGCATACGGCGTCTTGATGTCCACCCAATCGCTGTGGCTCCACAGGATGTCATTCAGGAACGACTGGATCGACACTGGGTCAAACTCCTGCAACAGCGGGTTCGCCAGCACATTGTCGAAGGTCAGCGTAAAGGGGGCGGCACCCTCCGCCCCGATCCAGCCGACATAGATTGGGCCGCCATAAGGCGTGGAAAAGGTATAGGTCTTGCCTGCCTCCAGCGTCACCACCGGGCTGGACAAATAACGCGGGCGGCTGTATTGCCCGTCGTTCCACAAGCGGGTGCTTTCGCGCAGGTAATTGAAACGCAGCTTGGCTTCGGCGGCACCGCTGTCCGTGCGCCGTACTGTAACGGTCTTGCCGGGCGGCGCATACAGGCCCGTGCTGGTCCATTCCCCATACACCGTCGGCGTATAGGCCAGGGTTTTATGGAGGGTGGTTTCCGCATTCAGCTCGGCCTGCGCAGTGGTGAAATCACCCATATCCGGCTGATAGGCGTTATTCGGGCGGGAATAATTGACAATGGAATCAGCAAACAGCGCACGGTAGAAGGTGCTGTCATCCGTGGTTTTCTTGTCCATCGGATAATGGATGCCCGCACGGTACTTGTCCGCCAACAAGACCACAAGTTTCAGCAGGCGCTGGTCATTCCCCTGCCCAAACAGGTTGTCCCCCGCATAATCCAGCATCTGCAACTGGGTGCGGATAGCGTCAGTGCCACGGCTGAACAGGCTGTCCGCGCTGCGCCCGGCAGCATCCGTCACCTTGCTGAGATTACATGTGACGATACCAACGCTGCTGGGGCAGTCAGCGCTCTCGTAGATGAAATCCGGCATACCGTCCCGCAGGTTGGCCAGGAGGGTGTGGATGGCGTCAGCATTGGAAGATTGGGCGCACAGGTCTGCCACCGAGGCGAAATCGCCGACGGTAGCCCCCCCGTACCAGTTCCAGGTCAAGCCGAATTCCGCCAGCGTTTCCTCTGCGGGTTCGTACCAGTTGTTGAACACCAGCACGGGCTTGCCCTTGCCGAAAGCTTGCCGCATTTCAGCGACATCCCGGTTGATGTCCCCCAGATACAGGTCAAATGCGCCGCTATTGAGCAAAGAAAGGTCTGACGAAACCGTCCACTGATGGCTCAAGCCGTTGGCGGCGAACCAATCACTCAGCGACGCCCGATCCCAATATCCCGGCACCAGCAGGGTCAGTTTCTCATGCAGCACATCCGCGCTGCCCGACCGCTTCAGCAGCCAGCGCAGCAGGTTGAGGGTGCTGGCCTTCAAATCAGTATTCGCGGTGGTGAAGCTAAAGACATTGGTCCCCAGCACCGCATAGCGCGTCCCATCCTCCTTGTCGCCTATCCAGGAATACACCAAGGCAGAACCATTATTGCCAGCGGCGTGCAGCGGCAGGTTGCGGGAGCTGGTTGAAACCATGTTGGCGGAACGGTCGGGAAACACGCTTTGCTCCACACCAGCAGGGTAAATGGTGGCGAGCGTCGCCTTGCAGTTGTCAGCTTCCGCCTGCGCCAGGGAAATGCCTGCCGCCAACAGCGCTTTTGCCGACACATTATCGGCATTGCCGCTACCCAGCGCCTCTTCCAGCGCCACCGCATCATCCGGGCCATTGGAAGCGGTTACCGGTGCTTCCCCACTGACTTTCAGGATGTAGTTCATGCTGAATGTCTGGTTGTCAGGCCCCAGCAGGATATTGGATTTCAGCAGGTTGATGTCCGTCCCCGGCCCGGCAAAGATGGTGACGCCGTCCAGATTGAGGTCGGTATTGAAATAACCGTTCAAGAGGTAGTTGGCCCGCAGCTGGCTATTGGCCGGATCAGCCAGGATGCGCCCTAACACGGTCGTCACATCCGTCCCCGGCCCACCGCCGATCACCTGGGAACTGGTGTCGGCATCCCCCGCCCACAGCATCGCCTTGTCGCCTTCCCGGTAGCGGGTGGTGTCGCCGGTCTGTGCCTGGGTGAAATCCAGCGCCGTAACGGCTTGCCCCAGCGCCAACGGCTGCGAGCTGACCCCCAAGTGATTGCGGTGCAGGACAGCCACACGGTAATTGCCCGGCGCAGTTCCGGCAAACGTCAGGCTGGTGGCAGCGGTTTGCGGGTCAGCCAGCAAGCCATTGCGTTGCAGCATCACCGCCTTACGGGCCACCACAGCGGCGGCGTTGTCAGCGCTGCGCAATTCCAGCAACACCCAATCGACCACGGCATCAGTCCCTTCAACCGCCAACACTCCCGCCGCCGCCGTTTCATTGCCCGCATAGTTGAATGGCGATACCGTATAGGGCTGTGCGACCGGGAGCAACCCCTTGCTGCGCAGGTCATCACGCATCAGGCCGCTGGCGGCGTTGTATGCGCCTTCCAGCAACACTTTCACTTGCAGGGAAACATCAGCAAAGGCGGGTTGAGCGGCGACTAGCAGCAGCAATACGGTAAAAAATAAGCGACTGGTTTTCATGGCATAATTATTTGTCTTATTGGCCTTACAGCATAATAGCCGCTTTGTCTTTTATACGAGACAGAAAACGATCAAAGGTAAGGTGTTCCATTGAAGTTACAACACCTTACGCGCACAAAGCAGTAGAATGAAACCCTACAAAAACATAAAACCGGTTTTTCAATGAGCACTATCGCCAAGCTGAATAACTGGCTGCAAGCTGGGCTGATCACACCAGCCCAACATGCCGCCATCCTCAACTTCGAAGCCCACCGGCCTCAAAGCGTCAACTGGTGGCTTTACAGCCTGATGATCCTGGGCGTCACCATTATCGGGCTAGGGATCATTTCCCTGATCGCGGCAAATTGGGCGGATATTCCCGACAGCGTCAAACTGGGCATAGACTTCAGCCTGCTGACCGCACTGGCGGTGGCAATCTACTGGCAATACCCCAACCGCAGGCATGGTGCCTGGTTCGAAACACTGCTGACCGGGTTCATGCTGCTGTGCCTAGCAAGCATCGGGCTGATTGCGCAGATTTACCATATCGGCGGCCAATGGTATTACGCCTTGCTGTTTTGGGCAGGCATCACCGCCCTGCTTAGTCTGTACGCCCGTAGCCTGTTTGCCCGCTTCCTCTGGGTGACGCTGTTCCTGCACGGGCTGGCCTGGAGCGTGGCGGCGCTGCCCGACAACAGTTTCAGGTGGGAGGAAACGCCATCCATCCTATTGCTCACACCGCTATTGACGGCGCTGCTGCATTACCTCGCCACCCATGTGAAACCGCTGCACGGCTATGCCAGCAGCCTGTTTTTCTGGTTCCAACTCAGCGCCATCGTCGCGCTGGCGTTTGCGGACATCACCCGTTCCAGTGGGGAAATGAATGATTACCGCGCTATCTGGTACCTGCCCGCCTACCTCACAGCGGCCATCCTGGCGGTGGGCATACTGCTGTCCAAGCATTACCGGCTGTTGAACCGGCTATTGCTGTTGGCCGCATTGACGCTGCTGCTGCTGTACTACCACCCGGATCTGCTGTTTACGGGTGCCCAACGCTATGCCTTGTTCGGTTTTACGCCTCACGCCGATGTCAGTTTCTGGCAGGCGGATGACATCCGCGCGCCGATCCTGACCTTGCTGATCCTATTCCTGTACGCAGTCCATGCGGGCAATAGTGGCCATCAGCGCACCTTCAGCCTAATCACCTTCCTGATCGGCTTGCGCTTTGTGGTGCTGTATTTCCAGGCGATGGGGGGATTGGCCGCCACTGGCGTCGGCCTGATCATTTCCGGCGCGTTGATCATCGCCATGGCATGGCTGTGGTACAAAGGCCGTGACCGTTTCCGCCAATGGGCCAGGGGGTTGCAAGCATGAACCGACGTATCCTGCTGATTGTGGCGTTGGCCTTGCCCATACTGGTGCTGGGTGTGGACGCTTTCATGCATCACCTACAACGTGCCAACGGCGAAGCGGTGACGTTGCCGATAGAAGGCTTTGACCCGCGCGACCTGTTATCCGGCCACTACCTGCAATACCGGGTGGACTACGGGGTGGAAAATGGCTGTGACGGATACATCGGCGCGGCCAGCGTTTGCCTGCGCCCCACGCGCGGCATTTATCCACGGGGCGATTTACCCGCAGATTGTGGGCTGTTCATCCAAGGGCATTGCGACGACCATGGGATTTTTCTGGCAGATATTGAGCGTTTTTATATTCCAGAGGAATATGCGCAAAGTTTGGAAGACAAAGTGCGCGACCATCAAGGGGAGTTGGCGCTGTCAGTCGATCGGCAAGGCAACGCCGCCATCCGCGACCTGCTGATTGACGGCAAGCCGTGGAAGGAAGTGGCGCAAACCAGCCATTAGCGCCACGGCTCCCAGTCCTTCCCCATTTCCGGCACATTCAACACCAGGTCGGAGCAAGGCAGGCTGACACAGGGCAGCAACCTGCCCGCCGCCGCATCCTCCTCAAACAACGCCAACGGCTCGCCGTCAGGATAACGGACTTCCCCCGACACAATTTGTGCCATGCATACGCCACAAACCCCGCCTCCGCAACCCCAGGGCACCGGAACTTCCTGCCGCAAAGCAGCCTGCAACAAGGTTTCGCCGTCGTTTACCTGGAAACGACAGCCAGTGTTCAGGATCGTGACGTTATAAGGCATGGGGTCACGGCTTGGCAAAGTGGTAGTAGGTGTCGTTCAGGTAATCCGTCACTTTATCCAAATCCTCGTCGAACAGCCGTGCGCCAAGATTGGCGTCGCAACGGCGCACCTGCGCTGACAGCATGGCGTAATCCTGCATCTTGTGGTCAGCGCGGGTATAAACGCCAGAGTCATGGCAACTGATGCAGTTGGCGTCATGGATAGCCTGGCCAGACAATTCGCTGTTGGCGGTCGCCTGCGGCGGCGCATTGGGCGCAGTTTTCTGTTCCTGCGCCACGGGTGCCACAGCCGTATCGGTTTTGGTTTCGCCACATCCCACCAAGGAGCCTGCAACCATGCCCATTGCCAGCGCCAAAAGAGCCAATCGTTTCATTTTCATCCTCCTGATGTTTTCATCAGTGTGTTTATAGCATGAATCAGGCAATCCACCGCCCCTTGATTCTGCTGGAAAAACTGTTTTGCTGCCTGCCCCGCACATTGCTGCGCTGCGGCATCCTGTAGCCAAACCAACAATTGTGCGGCCAAGCCCGCCTCATCCGGCACCAGAACCGCACCGCCTACGTCACAGAGCGCAGGGAAAATGTCCGCGAAATTGTGCACATGTTCGCCACTGACCACCGGCACGCCAAACGCAGCGGCCTCCAACGGATTATGCCCGCCATGCGCCACCAGGCTGCCGCCGATGAAAGCCACGTCCGCAGCTGCGTACCACAGCAACATTTCCCCCATGCTGTCACCCACAACAATAGCGGTTTCCGGGGGAAAAACACCGCCCGCGCTGCGCCGCGCCACCGGCAAGCCGCTATCGGCACACAACGCCGCGACCGCTTCAAACCGTTCCGGATGGCGTGGCACCAGCACCAGCAGCAGCTCAGGCGACTGTTCACGCAAACGGGCAAACACCCGCAGGATGATGTCATCTTCCCCCTGATGGGTGCTGGCAGCCACCCACACCGGCCGCTGCCCGCCCCACTGGCTGCGCAGCCGCCTGCCCTGTTCCAAGGCCGCATCCGGAACCTGCAAGTCAAACTTGATATTGCCGCACACCCTGAGCTGTTCCGGGCGTGCGCCGAGTTGCTGGAAGCGCTGGGAATCCTGCCGGTCACGGGTGGCTATCACCTGCGCATGCGCCAGCGTTTCCCGCACCAGACTGGCAATCCGCGCATATCCTTGGGTGGAGCGGGCGGACAGGCGGGCATTGGCCAACAACAGCGGAATCCGCCGTTGGGTGCAGGTAGCGTAAAGGTTCGGCCAGATCTCGGTTTCCATCACCACCAGCAACTGAGGCTGCATGCGGTTCAGGAAGCGCGCCAGCGCATCCGGCAGGTCATATGGAAAATAATAATGCAGCACTTTTTCGCCAAACAGGCGCTTGACGGTGTCGGAGCCAGTCGGCGTCGTGGTGGTCACCAGCAAGGGATGCTGCGGGTATTCTTGCAGCAAACGTCCAATCAGCGGGCGGGCAGCGATGGTTTCCCCCACCGACACCGCATGCAGCCAGATGCAAGGCCGCCCGGCAACGGGAACAAAGCCGAAACGTTCCCCCAACCGCCGCCGGTAGGCAGGATTGGCGCGGCTGCGCCATAACAGCCGCAGCACGAACAGCGGCGTCAGCCCGTACATCAGCAGCGAATACAGGAAACGGCGGATGCTCACGCCCCCAGCGCCTCCAGCGCTGCCGCCACATTGTCACGCAAATGCTTAGGGTTGACCGTTCCCAGCACCACGCTGGTCGCTCCCGGCTGGGCAAAGATAAAACGCAGGGCATGCCCGACCGGATCGGCCCCACCGAACTTGTCCAGATGGCCACTGGCGAACGCCTTTTTCACCAATACGGCACGCCCTTGCGCCACCGCAGCTGCCAGCACCGGCAATTCGTCGGTATAGGCCGGGTTGTAAGCAGCCATCACCACATCGCAACCCAGCTCATACGCCAGCAGGCCCCCTGCGGCGGTTTTCGAGGAAATGCCAACGGCGCGCACCCAACCTTCCTCCCGCATTTGCAGCAACGTATCCAGCGCCGCCGTTTCCCGCAGGATGCGCGCATCGTCACCATCGGAATGGATCAACACCACATCGAGATAATCGGTTTTCAACAGGCGCAGGCTATTCTCCATGCTTTGGCGGATGCCGTTGGCGGTAAAATCGAAATGGGATCCGCCGTCGTGGAAGCTTTCCCCCGCCTTGGTTTCGATCACCCAGTCGTGGCGGGAATTGGGCAACAACCTGCCGATACGTTCCTCGCTCAGGCCATAGGCAGGTGCCGTATCCAGCAGGTTGATGCCCAGATCGAAAGCCAGCGCCAGCAATTCGCGCGCCTCCCGGTCGGATGGCAACTCAAACCCCTGCGGATACTTGACGCCCTGGTTGCGCCCGAACTTGACCGTCCCCAACCCCAGCGGGCTGACCTCAATGCCGGTAGCCGCCAGCGGACGGCGCTTCATCAAGCGAACAGCTCTTCGTAAGAAACGTAAATGGCCCCAACCGTCACCGGCATCACCACCAACAGCCCCAGCCCGAACGGGATGGAACCAATAATCCCCAGCACGGCATAAATCAGGAACAGCACCAGCAAGGGCGCGATTTGGGTGACCGCAGTGCTGACACAGGTTTTCAACGCTTCCATCACGGGCATGCCACGGAACAGCATCAACGCCGGGGTGTAATTGAAGACGATGAACGACGCAAACCCGACCAGCAGCATGAACGCCATTCCGCCCACACCAAAGCCACCGACGCCAACGGTCGCACCGCGCAGCAGGTTGTCGCCAATAAAAGCGGCGCTGATAATGGCGATGACAATCGCCGCCGCAAACATGACCCCCCCCAGCAGCAGGAACTGGTTACGCTTCTGCGGGTTCACCAGCACCGACCACAGATGCTCAAGCTTGACCGGATTGCCCGCCTTGGATTGTTGCGCGGCGTACAACATGCCCGCGACCAACGCTGGCATGATCAGCAAGAGGATAATCTGGCCAATAATCGGCAATACGCTCAACACAATGGCACCAACCCCACCGATCAGCGCCATCAGCACCCAGGTCACCATATCTTTGGAAAAAATTCCCCACCCTGCTTTGTACCAATCCACTGCGCGGCTCGCAGGAATATTTTTGACTGACATAACACGATCTCCTTGATGAGTTTTTCTGGCAAACGTTTTGTGACTGCGACGTGCGTCGTGTACTGGTTATAGTTTTGTTCAAAGCCCGCTGAAATTTACGGAATCCCAAGCAGTTTTGGCGACCGGCGGTGTTGGCAAATTTTCTGCCGCCGCGCCTGATGCCGATTTTGCCATGCCCAGTTCCGATTGCAAATGGCCGGACAACAGCGGTGCAAACGCCAGCTTGGTCGGCCAGGCGGCGATGACATTGGCGAGGCGGACAAACACTGGTTGGTCTGGGCGGCCACCATCCAACTGGTGCCCCTCGGCGCGGTCAACGTTCCAGGCCGCCCATTCCAGGGCGCTGAAATCCAACCACGGCAACAGATCGGCCAATTCGTGGCGGGCGGTGGCGATCGCCTCCTCCGCCGGTTTGCCTGCGCCCAGTTCCGCTGGTTGCCCACCGACATACCACACCACCCTGCCCTGCGCGTCCCGGTGCGAAGTAATGGTGGCGCGCGGTTTGTCGCTCATCCCCAGCGCATGTGCGTAAACCATCGGCAAATCGCCCCGCGCCAGCACCATTTGCAAGGGGCGGCGTTGCATCTGCGGCAACCTATGCCCCTGCCCGGCCAACACCGCCAGCAAGGTTTCATTGCCCGCGCCTGCGGCCAGGACAATCTGCCGCGCCTCGATTTCCAATCCAGCACCATCCGGCAGCACTGCATGGTAACTGTATCCCTGCCCCGCCTGCTGCAAGCCGGAATCTTGTACATTGATTTGGATCAGCCCATCCGCCAGTTGTTCCCGCAGCGTTTCCAGCAACGAAGGCACATCCAGCACTGGCTCATCCAGACGGTACAGGCCGCCGTGAAAACGGGTGTCGCGGAACAGTTCGGGGTAATCCGCAGGCGGCAGCGCCTCCATCCGGCTTTTCATCAGCTTGCTGGCGAAAAAGCCGGTCATGCGCGAGCCGATCCCAGCGGAAGTCCACAGCAGTTGCGATTCCGCCAGTATCCTGACCTTGCTTAAATCAACCGGACTTTCGCCGTTGAGCGCCGCCCGCCAGATACCCGGCATCTCGCCAATGGCCAGCGCGGCACCGGTCAGCTTGCCAGTGAGGGCGTATTTGGTGCCGCCGTGGATGATGCCCTGGGAGGCGATGGTTTGCCCCTTGCCCAATTCATCCGCCGCCAGCACGGCGTTGCAGCCTTGCGCGCGCAGTTCCGCCAGCAGCCACAAACCGGCGATGCCGCCGCCCACAATCAACACATCCACCGTCAAATTCTGAGGATTTGCCACAAGTTACCCCTTGATTACATACGAACGGCTGATCCAATCATGCAACAGCATATTGTTGAAACTCATCATGAAAGCGTTGATCCATACTGTGATCTTGAAACCCACGATGCACAGACAAGCGAAGAATCCCCGCAGCAGGGAATGATACCAGGACATACGCCCCCCTTTGCCATTGACCACCTGCAAGCGTAACAGTTTCTTGCCAATACTGGCCTGCCACGGCGATGCTTCGAGCAACGGCATCAACAGCAGGAAATAGGCCAGGGCACTGTTCAGCCTGAATGTAGACAGTGTGTCATCATTCATATTCATCTCCAAAGCAGCCAGCACAGCCTCCAGCCCGGACATGAAGGCCACAAAAACCAGAATATCGAGGCAAAAAGCGGCAATGCGCGAATAATAATGCGACACACGCGGATGAATGCCCGTCCGCGTCGGTTTGCCATCCGCACTGTGGCTTTCCAGATACGGCAAGACAGCATCCAGTTGGCTGGCCGGGAACATCTGGCTGTATTCCCGCCACTTGCCATCCCAGGCAAACACCTGATTGAAGTAATTCAGCACCGGCGGTTTGAAAAACAGGGCCTTTTTCTGCCAGGCGATTTCATTGGCTTCAGCCACCATTCCAAACAGGCGGTCACCCGCCTCTGCCCGGAATTCAATATCCAGCAAGGAGGGATTACGCTCGATAAACTTCCATAACGCCACATCGGAACCGGCATTTTGGGCCTGGAAAGCCGTCTTTACTTGTTCAAACAAAGCCTCCCAATCCGCATTCCGGTTAGGGAACCAGTCTGCATCCGATGGCCCTGCTGGCGTATTGGCAGGCTCCACAGGCTCTGGAAGCACTTCAGCCACAGGTGCCGCCAGACAAATTTCCACAGTTTCATCCATCCCCGTAAAGTCTGTCCCTGGCAGCGCAGGCAGAGGAACTTCAACTTGCACTGATGACCCAGGTTCCGGTATGGGATCAGGCGGTGCCAGCGTTTCAGGCCCCTCCCATTGCCATTCAGATTCGCTGTAAAGCAGCGCCTGCTTATAGGCGTCATGCAGTTCACGGAAGGCTTGCGGATCGTCATCCGGGCGATTCTGCTTCAACAGCCGGGCATAGCTGCGCTTGATGGCCTTTTTGTCCGCATACGGCTCAATGCCAAGGATTTGCCAACAGTCCATCAGAACAGGCCATCCTGCTCGAAACGGTCAAGAATGCTGGCGAACTCTTCCCGCGCCTGCCGGACTTCTTCTGTATCCTGCCGTTCCAGCACGGATTCAAACCAGCGCAGGGCGTTCTGGATTTCATCACGTTCGTAACCCAAACGGCCTTCATACAGACGCTCCGCCCGGGCAATCAGGGCAATATTGGCTTCATCTTCACGGGGGTGGAATTTGAGTGTGGCCAGCTTATCCTTACTGGCCTGAATATCGCGCTCCGACAATTGCGTCGGCGTATTCAGCACCATCTTGTAATATTTCTCGCCGGTGGAAAAAACTTCCACGTCGACTTCCAGCACGCCGTTGATGTCGTAACTAAAGCGCACATCCGCCCCTTCCTGCCCACGTTTGGCTTTGGGCAGCCGAATTTCCAGCTCACCCAAGCGGATATTGTTTTTCACCAAGCGACTTTCACCCTGATAAAACTCCAGCTTGAGCTTGCTTTGGTTATCCCCAGCAGTGACATAACGGTTGACCTTGCTGACCGGCACGATGGTATTGCGCTCGAGAATAGGGCTGAACAAATCCCCTTGCTGGCCTAGCGAATCATTCTCGTTGTAAGTGCCGACACCCAACGAATACGGGCAAATATCGGTCAACACCATATCTTCCAGTGCCGCATCGCGGGCTTTCAGGCCAGCCTGGATCGCCGCCCCCATCGCCACCACCAGATCAGGGTCGAGATTGGCGGCTGGCATACGCCGGAACATTTTCGCAATCATGGAGCGAAAAAAATGCATCCGGGTAGCACCCCCTACCAGGATCACCTCATCCAGCTCGCCTGGGCGAAGCTTGGCATCGCGCAGGGCTGTTTCAATCGGACGCTGAATACGTTGCAGCAAGGGTTCAGACAGACGAATGAAATCATCACGCCGGATGCTGACCGCCTGGGTTTGCGCTTCTATAAACCGCTCGACATGCACCACATCCGCCGAATTCAACTGGCGCTTGGCCTGCTCCATCTGCGCGTAGACTTTCTGCAAATCTTTGGAATTGAGCTTTTTGCGGGAAATATCAGCCAGTGTGAGGAAATGATTGACCAGCACTTCACGGAAATCCTCGCCCCCCAGAAAATTATCGCCAGCGGAAGCATGCACCTCCAGCACGCCTTCAAAGTATTCCATGATGGACACATCGAACGTACCACCGCCCAAATCCACCACCATGAAATGCGTGTGTTCCGGCGTTTCATGCAATCCGTAAGCAATGGCTGCGGCTGTGGGTTCATTGACCAGTCGCTCGACTTTCAGGCCAGCCAGTTCCCCGGCCAGAATGGTGGCCTTGCGCTGCTCGTTGTTGAAGTAGGCAGGCACACTGATAACGGCTTCAGTCACCATTTCACCCAGAAAAGTTTCTGCGTCTTCCTTCAGGCTTTTCAGCACAAACGCAGACAGCTCCGGCGCGGTGTAATGCTTTTTCAGGGCAACCTTGCGGTCGGTGCCCATGTAACGCTTGAACACGGAAGCCGTGGTATCAGGGTGGGTCAGCAAGCGTTCCTGCGCCGTTTTGCCCACCAGCACCGTGTCATCCTTGCTGAGATGCACCACCGATGGGGTGAGGAAATCCCCCAGGCGATTCGGGATCAGTTCCACCTTAGCGTCTTTCCAGACCGCGCAGGCGCTATTGGTTGTACCCAGATCAATGCCGATAATTGTCATATTGTGCTGGCCTTCACTTGCTGTTATTTGCGCTCTTTTTCCATCTCCTGGATTTTCGCAATGGTATTGGTGGTGGAAACACCGTCAACAAAGCTTAACACGACCACATCCCCACCGTTATCCCATACGCAGCGGTTGCCTGGAATCTTCTGCGGATCGTTGTCGCCGCCCTTCACCAGCAGATGGGGCTTGACGGCACAGACCAGGCGTTCCGGGGTGTCTTCGCTGAAATCCACCACCCAGTCGACGCAAGCCAGCGCTGCCAGCATTTTCATACGGTTTTCCATGGTGTTGACCGGGCGGGTCGGGCCTTTGAGCTTGCGCACGGACTCATCCGTATTGACCGCCACGACCAATCGGTCACCGAGCTTGCGGGCCTCCTGCAAGTAGGTCACATGGCCAACGTGCAAAATGTCGAAACAGCCATTGGTCATGACGATACGCTCGCCGTGGACGCGGGCTTCCTGCACGGCTGCCAGCAACTGTTCCTCATTGACCACACCTTTGACTTGGGCATGGTGCGTTTGCACGGCTTTGTGCAATTCTGCAACGCTAACAGTGGCCGTCCCCACTTTGCCCACCACAATCCCAGCGGCAAGATTGGCCAGCGCCATCGCCTGCTCCACTGGCAAGCCTGCCGCCATGCTGGCCGCCAGCACGGCGACCACCGTATCACCGGCACCGGTCACATCGAACACTTCACGGGCGCGGGTGGGCAGGTTGTAAGGTTCCCGCCCCTGACGTAGCAGGGTCATGCCTTGCTCACTGCGGGTGATCAAAAGATTGTCCAACTGACAGCGTTCCAGCAATTGATTGCCACGTTTGACCAGATCGGCTTCATCCTGCCAATCACCGGCCGCTTCGCGGAACTCTGACAGATTGGGGGTAATGACGGTCGCGCCCTGGTAAACGGCAAAGTCTTTCGCCTTGGGGTCAACCACGACGGGCTTGCCGACGGCGCGCGCCAGGGCAATCAGCTCCCGCGCCTGTTCCAGCGTGCCCTTGCGGTAATCGGACAGCACCACCACATCCACATCCGCCAGCAGCTTGCGGAAACTTTCCAGCAGGCTGCTGTGATCCTGCCCGGCGAAGCTTTCTTCGAAATCCAGCCGGATCAGCTGCTGATGGCGGCTGAGGACACGCAGCTTGGTGATGGTGGGGACATTCGCCAGCGTCACGAAGCGGGTGTCGACGCCCCGCCCGCGCAGCGTATCCGCCAGCGAGCGGCCCGCTTCGTCCGCGCCAACATAGCCCAACAGGATGGCCTGGCCACCCAGGCTGGCGATATTCAGCGCCACATTGGCCGCGCCACCGGGGCGCTCCTCACTGGCGTCCACATGCACTACAGGCACAGGGGCTTCGGGGGAAATGCGGGAAGTCTGGCCAGACCAGTAGCGGTCCAACATCACATCGCCCACCACCAGCACACGCGCCCTATCAAAAGCAGGAATTTGCAAGCTCATCGTTATTTTTTCATGTAAAGCAGGAAAAAAGGGAACCGGAAGTTTATCATAAACCGCATCGGCAACAGCAGGAGTCAGGAAAATGCCCCGTAGAATTTTCAAGGAGGGGAGACGGTACACGTTCAGCGATTACTTCGAAATGGGGCAACCCACCGAGGAAATCCTGGCGGAGCTCGGTTACAGCTTCCAGACCCAAGCGTTGCGACTCCCCAAAGCCGAGCATATCGACCAGGCGAGCATACAAAGCCTGCGGGAAACCTACTACGCGCTCGCCACCAAAGTCTCCCTGAACTCGGAAGCCGCCAAGCGTGAATTCATGATTTCACCAGTGTTGCAGACCATTGTGCGGAGCATGGATGTACGCCTGAATGTCGAATACCCGGTGGACATCGACGAGCATCTCAGCGGCACTATCGACTACCTGCTGCGCTCCCAATACGAACTTATTGTGATCGAGGCCAAAAAAGGGGATCTGGAGAAAGGTTTCAGCCAGTTGGCGGCGGAAATGATCGCCATTGACCGTTACGACAGCGACAATAACCCTGACCTGCTGTACGGTGCCATCACCATCGGCGAAGTCTGGCGATTCGCTATGCTGGAACGCCCGCAAAAGCGCTTGCTGCGCGACATACACACATTGCGCTTTCCCGAAGATCTGGAAGAACTGTGCACCATACTCGGCGGAATTCTTCATAAGGGCTAGAGCCTTCAGCGGGATAGGCATTGATGGAAATCACCTTGTTTCATGCATGTTCCCAAGGGCAACAAACAGGGAACGTCTACCGCTTCAGGTTTTCCCGGCTTCCCGACAAACACCGATTTCAATATCCAGACAAGAAAAGCGTCACACCCGCCAAAATCAACCGCCATCATTCCAGTAGTATTTGCATGATGATGGGGATGATTTTGGTTGCATCATTGGCGTTGCTGGCTTCCACATTCAGGCTTATCCAGCCGGAAACCTTGTCGGCTGTATTCCTCACCTGGAACTGGTACGCCCCTGCCGTGCCGACTTTCAGGCGGAACTTCAGGGTGCTGCTGCTTACGTAAGTGGTGTTCTCCGCCGGGATCACTGACAGGTTGCCGCTCGGCAACTTGAAGTAGACCATTGAACCCGACTGGAAATTACTGCCGGTCAGCGTGAAGTCCTGCTCGGTCTCTGCCTGCACCACATTGTTGGGGCTCAGCGCCGTGATGGCCGGGGTTGGGATGGCCGGTTCCGTCACGGTCAGGTTGGCCCAGCCGGACACCTTGTCGGCCGCATTCCTCACCTGGAACTGGTACGCCCCTGCCGTGCCGACTTTCAGGCGGAACTTC
>NZ_JAYMYJ010000082.1:28515-79000 GCF_035668035.1 Candidatus Thiothrix phosphatis
TTGGGATGGCCGGTTCCGTCACGGTCAGGTTGGCCCAGCCGGACACCTTGTCGGCTGCATTCCTCACCTGGAATTGGTAGGTTCCCACCGCACCTGGCTTTAGCAGGAAAGTAATCCTGTTTGCCGTGACTGACTGGATATTCTCCGCCGGGATGGCTGAGTTGTTGCCATTGGGCAGTTTCACCGCAATGGTTGTGCCTTCGATGAAGTTGGAGCCTTGCAAAACAACCGGCGCATCTGTAGTGGATTGCTCCAAGGTTGCCGGAGCAATGCTGCTGATAACCGGGGTTAGAATTGCGGCTGCCTTGAACTCGACCGAGAAGCTTTTCAGCACCGTACCGCCGGATTTGTCCTTGACCACGCCGCCATCCTTAACCCCAGCAGCACCTGTGGGGGAGCAACTGAAATGCGTTTGCATGGTGGCAGGCATTCCCGGTAGCGGCGGTGGAGGGGGTGAGAATGGCGTCCCGGTTTTCGGGTCGCTGGTCACTTTGGTGACGTTGGCGCAATCCGGGATGTAGAACGCCAAGGTATCAGGCAGGTTGTAACCGGTTACGGTAAAGACAGTCACTTCGCCCAGAGTGGCTGCCAGCGGGTCTACCGTCGTCACGGTTGGGGTATTGCTGATAATGAAGGTTGCCGATAATACCTTGCTGTTTTCCAGCCCTGGCGCTATTGCGACCAGTTTCAGGGTGGCGGACTGGCTGATGGTCAATGTCAATGCGGCAACAGGGGATTGCGCGGTGGGTGTGGAGCCGTCCAGTGTGTAGTGGATGACTGCATTCTCGCCTTCGTAAGAGAAGACCATCACGTTTACTGCGTTGTCCGAAGTGCCTCCATTGGGTGAAATTGAGGGGGCATGGGCGGTTTTGACCAGTGGGTTTGTGCCGTCCTGAAGTTCAATTTCGTTGGAAATGCCATCACCGTCTTTATCAGTATCGGTGTTATCGCCAATTCCGTCGCCATCTGTATCCAGCCATTCGTTCGGATTATCTGGAAATACATCTTCAGTATCCAAATATCCATCAGCATCTCGATCTTTGGAGTCTTCGCAAGTAATAGTTAAGTATTTCCCCTCACTACCAACGGCGATTATACGTTCCCCATCAAAATCTAGATCATATATCTCAGTTCCAAGCGTTCCTTGGGCAGAAGTCCATAAAATTCCATCCCCACTTTTTAACGAATTTTGAATACCTGGCAAATAGAACAACTTTGAAAAGCCATCCCAGTATATACGTTTACTAGTCGCAGCAACCCCAGTATATGACCAATTGCTACCATTTTTTCTATATACTTTTGCGCCAGCTTCAATAATTGAGCCAACACTGACTAAAACAGCATCCTCGTTGCCTGCTACTTGCCAAATGACTTCATTAGTGCCAGAAGTCTCTTGCGTCCAATCTTCACCATCGTAGCTATAAAGAATTACCCCTTTATCACCAACGGCATAAAACCTATCTTTGATCCATTCTACGTCCAAAAAAGTATTTGTCATACCAATTGGAATACTAAACCAAAACTGTCCATCAGTACTTATCGCTATTCCGCCATTGCTACCAACTGCAACATACTTTTCACCGTTCCATGCAATTGATGTCAAGGTGAAAGGCAGATCTGTATTGTACTTTTTCCAATTTGAGCCATCTTCACTTATGTAGAGGCTTTTTCCAAAAGCACCCAGTACATTAAAAAACTTTCCATCCCAGAGTACATCAGAAAAAATTTCATTAGGTTCTGATACCATTTGATTCCAAATGATACCGTCATTGCTTGTATATATACCTCCAATACCGGATGAAACATATACCAGCCCATTAAATTTAATAGATGCCAAGGATGAAGTATTTACTCCATTAGATAGAAAATAAATATCGTCAAAACTACAAAATGCACCATATTTTATTTTCTTAACAATGGGGCGATAAGCCAACCCATTATATGTAATATCTAATGTATAATTATAGGTTACATTTCCCAATAACTCCGAAGGAACATAAGTTAAGACAAAATCTCCATCAGCTTCTTCCAAGTTAACATCGGTAAGAGGCGATTTGTTATTAACTAACGCAACTTCTTTTCCTACCGATCCATTTTGCCCGTAAGAAATTTTCACATCATAGGGCAGGCTGTTTTTTGGCAAAGAATATTTTATGATTATTTTTTTCTCAAAAACATCGAATGATTTAACTTTAAGAATGGGATAATCATCAAAACGGGCTGGATTCGAGCTATTTTCATATTCTAGCAAGTTAGAATAACCATCCCCATCAGAATCAATAGATGCATCATTTTCAGACAGCAACAAGCTGTAACCCATCTCCCAGTAATCAGGAAGCAAGTCTTTATCTAAATCACTTTTTCCAGAGTAAAATAAAAAATTTTCTCCATAATAATCATTATTGCTTTCAACTAAGTCATTGTCAGAGTATGCATTACAATATGGAATATAAGTTCCGAAGCTGATTTGATTTAGTGGAATATCAATGGATAAATTCTCTACGGTGGAAGGTGCTATTGTGTAATTGTATTCATTGCTTTGTGCAATAATTTGATTATCTGAAAAGCTCCTGACCCCACAATGAAAGCTGACATCTCCAGAAATGCTGCCCTTATTGCCCAATACGCCTTCAAACTTAATTGTTTTATTGACTGGATTGAACTTACTTATTATATCAATGTAAAAGTCGGCACCGTCTTGTTGCTTAATAATATTTTCAAGCTCATCACATTTTGCAGGCGAAGATAGCAAAACCAAAATAATAGCAAGAATTAATCTCCAGAAAACAACATTTTGACAAAATTCTTTATTCACTTTATCACCTTAGCTCTAGGATCATATTGCCAATACCAAAACCAACTTGAACAAATATCTTTTATGTTAATATTGCTTTTATACCATTGATTATCGTTCCACCTATACTTCAATCCACCACTGCCATCTTTTTTTATCGCTACTCCACTAACAAACTGACCATCAGTTAACTGACACATCGCGTCATCGGCTTGATCATAAAAACAGGAATATGGATTGCCAATAGGTTTTCCAAATAGATTTATTGTCGATGAAAGACTGGGATTTATTTTTGATAAATCAATAGTATTAAATGTAAAAGAGCAAGCATCAATATAATATTTCGCCAAAGAATAATTATTGCTGACCAACAAATTTAAACTAGACAACATTCCATTCATTGTATGGTATTCAGAAACGATAGTTTTATATTGAATACTATCAGGAACAGCTCCAAATGCTGAAACAGGATCTTCAACGCCATTATAATACCCAACAATATTAATCACTTTGGTATTTTCAACATTTGCAAATTCGCTTTCAACTCTGTTAAAAATCGCACTACCAGCCGTAAATAACCATGTGCCCGCTGCATTGAAAGTATAAGCATCTTTGCCTCTAGCTAATGAGACATATTTAGCTAAACCACCGCCAAGACTATGTCCTGATAAGATAAATGTGTATCCATTCTTGCTATATTTGTTAAAAATTTCGTCGAAAAACTCCAATGCTTCTTTGTATTGCTTTGGTATTATAATATCTTTGCCAATCATATTAGTATAAATTTGAGGTTTTCCATTATTCCAATGCGTTGTCCAAACTAACGGCTTGAATGGGAGTTTTGGAATTAAATTCTCTCCAAATATCGCCTTATAGTTTGTTAGCCAATCCTTTGCTGACAACATATCAGTTCCTTGAAATACTATGACTATTTGCTTTTTTACATCATTCTTATAAGCACCAGCATGAAACCCATTCAAATTCACGGAAAGACAAACTTCATCATTTACCCCTAAATTGTTTTTATTATAAGAAAGTAATGTCCCATAAGTGTTAACTTTGCTAGGACCAACTTTAAAACAATACTCATCGCCTTTGCTCTCATCAACCAAAACCCATTGCCCAATACTTTTCTCACTCGAATATATTGCTTTACTAAGTTGAGCATAATCTAAAGCTTCCCAAGCAATCATTGGTGTTATATCTTTTTTCACGACAGTCAATGCGTAGCAGTTCGATGCCGATAAATAGATCAACCATCCTAACAATATTAGGGAGTATTTTGTATCTGATGCTCTATCAGGAATTACCCACGAAAACCAAGTAGTCCGAACAATTGCTAGAAAAAAAGTACAATGCGAGCATACGGCTCGAAATTTCACGAAACTGCCAGCCATCACCATACCCCATAATCAGAAGCTATCAGTAAATTGGTAAAATCGAACGTAACATTAATTTTTATAATGTTAAACAACTAAGAATTCGCTGTTGACAGGTTGTATACTGTTGTACACAGTAACTTTTTAGTTGACAGCATGGACAACGGTTTCGGTTCTTTCATCCGCAGCAGAACGCAAGAGAAAAATCTATCTATTAGTCAGTTAGCAGAGCTTGCAGGCATCAACCGCAAAGCCTTGTATAACCTGCTGGACGGCAGCGTAGGCGAGACAAAATTCAAAACGCTGACCAAACTCGCCATCGTCCTCGACATGCACCCGATGGAATTGTTCAGCGCCTACTTCGAGTCGATAGACTTCGCCTATGACGGCAACATCACCGCAGGCCGCACCGACACCCTGATCGAAAGCGACGACATCGGCTTCATTGATGACGTAACGATGCCGGACGGCAGCACCGTTTCCGTCTGCACCACCTTCGACAAAATCTGGCGCATCCAGAACACCGGCAAAGTCCACTGGCAAGGCCGCAGTCTCATCTGCGTCGACGAATTACTCGAAGTGCGCGGGATGGATGGCAGGCGTATGACCCACGGCCTGCGCACCGCCCGCAAGCAATACTCAGTACCTGACGTAGCCCCTGGCGAACGGATTGACCTCACCATCACCTTCACTGCCCCAGGCTACGCTTGCTCAGTCATCTCCTGCTGGAAAATGGTCGACGCTGACGGGGAATTCTGTTTCCCCAGCAATGAGCCACTCTCCTGCATGGTGCGGGTGATCTCGCTCTGACGAGCAGAACCGCTTTCCACCATGCCGACACCATCCTAAAATTGATGTGGTTAGACTATTCCAGACACACGAAGCTAGGCATCGTTGTTGTGAACCGTGGAAAACCTTATAAAACAAGCAACCAAACCATCGTGCCCTGCCGAATTTATCGAAACCGATTACAACCAGGTTCGTTTGCACTCTGCCAATGGCTACCGCGCCCCGATTGATTCTGAGGCAGATTTTTACCAGCAACTCGCTTATTGAAATGCCCACTTTTGATGGAGTAGATCAGATTTTTGCCATACACAGGGATAAAAAAGCAAAGCCAACATAAATCTGGCTTTGCTAAAATTTAAACCTTATAAAGGAAGAAACTCTACCTCTCTAGGCCCATAAACCCCTCTCAAAGTTGTTTCACCTAATACATGCCCATTTATAGCAGACAACAAGGTGGACTTAGTTGCCGGAACCCCGCCAAATGTCAAGACGCCAACGTCAAGATCCAATGCATAAAGCTTAAATTCATAAGTATGCTGACTAGGAGGACATGGGCCACCATATGTTGTCGAACCAAAATCATTTACCCCAACACTTATCGAAGCAGGAGCAATCCAGCCATCAGGTAAAGATGTAGTGCCCGCAGTAGGGCTTTCAAGGTGATAAATTGACCGCATATAAATCAGACATTTACGATTGATATAGATTGATTTTTGCTCTCTCTTTGCTTTGATGTTCACTGCCCATGAAAGTAGGGTTCGCAGCCAAAATCAAGAAATCAGGCACTTGCAGAGGACAAATGACCGTGATCAATTCTTCACCTTGAAAGCCCTAGTGCCCGCAGGTATGTTATAAAAAATCCCATGAACAAACTCATGTCCCGGCCACTCAACTGGAACACTTAAATCTTCCATAATCAAAGCAAAACTTTTTGTTCCATTCGGCACATTATCCCACATTAAAGAGGGAAACTTACCTGATCCATACGCAGCATCCCAACCTAAAGCTTTATTTGCATCACAAGTATACTCGACAGGGAATGCTCCTCCATTCACCAGCACCGATGAAGTCAATGAGAAAGCATTGACAGGTGGCGTAACACCATTCCCTGTTTCCGCAGCGGCAGTTTGGTAAGTTGGCGTTGGGTCAATATCAATAAAACCACTACCTTCCATAACAACTCCGTCACCCCCTGTTACTGTAACGGAAGCAGTTTCAGGCTTGCCATTGAAAGAAATGTAACACAATTCCTTGCCATCCTTCCAATCATCAAATACTAGAAAATGGCCTTCCGACACCTCCCAATTCGGAGTGCTGTCCTGAGGTAAACTGGTACACATAATCCCAGCAGCTATTCCTGTAAACTCAGGCCATGGGCCAGCAAAAGCCGCTTTCCCACTTAAACCCAGAACGACTATAGACGAACACAACAATTTACCCAAATGTTGTTTAAAATATTCGTTTCTAACAGACATGACTAATGACACCTCGCATATTAAATCAATAAAGGCAAAGAAATACATTGACCCCTTTACAAGGGACAAAGCAAAAATTAAAGTATGAAATTTATTTCACCCGAAAACGGCAAATTTCCTTTCACCCAAGAAAATTTGCACGCATGATTTAGCGTATAGCCTAACTAAAAAGCCCGTACTCCCATGAATCACCATTTAAAAAGCAAACCAACCATAACAAAAAAAATGTCAACCAAAAACAACATTATGCATTTTTTACGGCTTTTTTATAAAACAAAGTTATCGATATAATTGATTTTTTCAAACATTCTTAATTTTTATGAGACAGTTCTCCACTCCTATGGTCGGCAAACTACTTTTTCACTAACATGAACCGTTTGCAACGCATTGGATTCTCTGTGGAAAAAACCTCCGGCAAACAATTCCTGCATCCGCGCCACTGGCCGACCTGGTTCGGGCTGGGGCTGCTGTGGCTGCTGACTCAACTGCCCTGGGGCGCGCAGATGTGGCTGGGCAAGCAGTTCGGCCTGCTGATGTTCCACTTGCTGCCCAAACGCCGCCAGATCTGCTGCATCAATCTGGAGCTGGCCTTCCCGGAACTCACGGCGGCAGAGCGCTTCCGGCTTAACCGTAAACATTTCATCTCCCTCGGGCGCGGCCTGCTGGAAACGGCCCTGAGCTGGTGGGGAAATGATGAAAAACTTGCCCGCCAGACCCGTATCGAAGGCATGGAGCACCTGCAAGCCGCCATGCAGCGAGGCGGCGTGGTGCTCCTCAGCGCCCACTTCACCAGCCTGGAGCTGGGTGGCCGGTTGCTGGCGCAACACATTCCGCTGCATGTCATCTACCGCCCGCACCAGAACCCGCTGATCGAATGGCGCGTCGCCCGGCTGCGTTCGAAACGCTACGGCAAGGCGATTCCGCGCGACAATATCCGCGACATGATCCGCAGCCTGCAACAAGGCCATGTGGTCTGGTATGCGCAGGATCAGAATTTCGGCCACAAGAACAGCGTGTTCGCGCCCTTTTTCAACGTGGAAGCCGCCACCAACACCGCCACCAGCCGCCTCAGCAAGCTGGGCAAGGCGCAGGTCGCGCCCTTTTTCACCCTGCGCACCGAGACGGGTTATCTGCTGAGATTCCTGCCAGTACTTGAAAATTTCCCTGCAACATCCATACTGGACGATACAACAAGGATTAATCACATCATTGAGCAACAGGTGCGCGAGTTCCCCGCCCAATATTTGTGGACACACCGCCGCTATAAGGATAATCCCGGCGGTGGTGACCGATACATTCTTTATCCCAAGGAAAACCGATGCAAATCGCACAACACACCGTGGTCACCATGACCTATACCCTCACCAACGACAAGGGCGAAATTCTGGATCAGGCGGACGCTTCCCATCCTTTCGCCTACCTGCATGGTGCCAGCAACATCATCGCCGGGCTGGAAAAACAGCTCACCGGCAAACAGGCCAATGACAGCATGACCGTCACCGTGCCACCTGCGGAAGCTTACGGCGAATACGACGAACGCATGACCCAGAAAGTGCCGCGCGCCATGTTCCAGGGCATCCCGGAAGAACAGATCGTGGCTGGTGCGGAATTTCACGCCCAAACGGCGGCGGGCAACCAAGTCATCCGCATTTCCGCCGTTGACAATGACAGCGTCACCATCGACGCCAACCATCCGCTGGCGGGCGTGCCGCTGACATTTGACCTCACCATCCTGGAAGTGCGGCCCGCCACCGCCGAAGAAATCGACCATGGGCATGCCCACGGTGCCCATGGCCACCATCACCATTAAAAATTTCATAAAACAACTGTTTGCCCACAACCCAACTGGAGACATTCATGGCCACCATCACCCTGCAAGGCAACCCAATTGAAACCAGCGGCGAGCTTCCGGCTGTCGGCAGCGCTGCCCCCGCCTTCACCTTGACCAAAACCAACCTGTCCGATGTGACCCTGGCTGATTTCGCCGGTAAAACCGTCATCCTGAACATTTACCCCAGCGTGGACACTGGCACTTGCGCCACTTCCACCCGTAAGTTCAACGCGCTTGCCAGCAACCTTCCAGACGTCGCTGTGCTGTGCGTTTCCGCAGACCTGCCCTTCGCCCACAGCCGTTTCTGCGGCGCGGAAGGGCTGGAAAACGTTGTCTCCCTCTCCACCTTCCGCCACCCAGATTTCGGCACGACGTATGGCGTCATCATCACCACCGGAGCATTGGCTGGCCTGCTGTCCCGCGCCGTTGTCATCATCAAGGATGGCAAGGTCACTTACACCGAACAAGTTCCGGAAATCGCCCAAGAACCCAACTACGACGCGGCGTTGGCGGCAATCTGAAAACCGCTTGGCGAGCAATCAGGAAAGCCCGCCTTGTTGCGGGCTTTTGCTTTTAAAGCTTAAAATTCAACCACATCACGGCAAGGCCGTCATCTCTTTACTACACTCCGGCTCGGCGCTCAGAAATATTTTAAACCCACGTTTGTGCGCAGCGCAGGAGTCAAACATGAAACTGACAGCCTTAATCTTATCAGCCATCATCACTGGCGTTGGCAGCGCCGCCGTATGGGCCGCCGATTGTGTCTCATCCTTTTATTGCTATGGGGGAACCGCCGACAGCGTCACCCGGGTGGCGACCCGCCCGCCGCCGATCCCCCCCCCCAACCCGCGCGTGGCCCAACAGCGCAGACAGCAGCAGCTTGCATTGCGGAATGACGCCTCGACCCCACGCACGGCCAACAACACAACGCATACAACCCCGCGCACAACAACACGGGCGAACGTGGGTGCCACATCCGCCCAAGGAGCCAGCCCACGCGCCACCCAACCGCCACAACAGCCGCGCATCACTACCCGGACACCGCCAGCCCCACCGGCGCGCGCCACCGTCCGTCCCATTCCCCGCCAACCAGCGGCAAACATAACCAACTGCCAGAAGCTGAACGACAACGCAGCCCAACTGGAAAGCCAGGCAGTCATCGCCTCCAAACAGGGGGATCGGGACAATTCCGTCAGGCTGTTCAGGGAAGCGGCCAGGCTGCGTGGGCAAGCTTGCCGCTAAATCAAACGAATGCTGAAGCGGCATCGTTCAAACCCGGCAGGCTTACTGTTACACTACAACCGTCATCATGACTGACTTCATAACACGCATTAGGAGAGGAACAATGCCACAACTTTTTTCTGCTGAATGGATGAACGAACTCAAGGATCTGTGGAACGCTGATCCTGACGTCAAGGACAAACTGGCGGCCATCAATTTCAACTCTGTCATTACCTGCGGCCTTAAAGGCGAGGCCAAACCGCTAGGCGTATTCGTGGTGGAAAACGGTGAATGCGTCCGCGCGGGTGCTTACGATGGCGAAGCGCCGGACTGGGATATGCGTGCAGACCGCAAAGACTGGTTGAAATGGACTAAAGATCCTCTCGGCATGGTTGGCTTGGGCACCGCCTATACCTTCGGCAAGCTGAAATTCCTGGTGGGCGATTATGGTGCCATGATCAAGAACCCCGCCATGGCTGGCCCGTTCATCAAATCTTTCGCCTTGATGGCAAAAATCGACACGCAATAAATTTTCAACACAAATGGAATAATTCGCATAGAAAAGCCATCAACAGGTGGCTTTTCTTTTTTTACCGCTAGTCAGGAGACACACCACATGAACCTTATCCGCAACCTTCTCGCCATCATCGGCCTGGTCGCCATCATCGGCGGCGCATTCGCCTATACCAAATTCGCCCCCATGATGAGCCAGATGGAAGGTGTGGACATCCCCGCCGAAAAAGCCGCGCTCGACAAGCTAGACCCCAAAGCCAAAGACGTCTACCTGGATATGTGGAAGAAGCTGAAGGAAACCGGCAATTCCGCCGACGCCACGGTTGTCAAATTTCCGCTGGCGGATGGTGTCACCCCAGCTGACGCCGAGCAAACCATGAAAATGGTCGCCAACGAACACAATATCAAGGCGGTTGGCGAACTGCCGTTATCTGAGCAGGTCAAGCTGGAAACTGGGCAGGATCAACGTTTCCTGAAAATCTTCCAGTTCTGCAACCCACAGACCGCCATGAAAATGGTGGAGTTCAGCGATGCGTTTGCCGCCTATCTGCCTTGCCGGGTGGCGCTGGTGCAGGACAAGCAGGGCAAATACAACCTGTACTCACTGAACATGGACATGATGATCTACGGCGGCGCTCCCCTGCCTCCAGAACTGCATGATGAAGCTGTCAAAGTCCAGGAAATCATTACCGACATTATGAAACGCGGCGCGGCGGGCGATTTCTAACACCCTTACCTCAGGCGTGGGGGGAATCATCCTCCCCCCCACCTGAACCAAAAATCACCCCTAGCGCAATCAGCACCATGCTGGCGTACCATAACCAGAAACCTGCCCCCAATTGCACGATGTGCATGCTGACGTGCCGCCCCGGAATGTCTTCAAACCAAAACGCCTGCCCTGCCAGAAACACACCCACAACCGCCAGTGCTATCGCCCGGTTAGGCTGCTGCTGCATCAGCAACACACCCAACAAGCCAAGCAAATTGGCGTACCAGGCAAACTGGAACAAGGCAAACCCTAACCACCCCGTCACCAGCACCCAATATCCCATCACCACGCCATTCGTGGTGTAAAAAACAACCTGGCTTAGGGAAATCACCCACAGCAACCCGCCCAGGAACAAACTGATCCCAGGCATCGAAAACCAGACTGGCCGTATAATCCGAACTAATGTATCCATGACACTCTCTTGAAAAATATCCTTTTTCTTCTTAATCATATACGCAAAGCGAAATTGCACGAAAGGATTGGGCAAAACCTATACGCAATTGTAAATATTCATTTTTAGTGCATTCAATGCACCAAAATAGCACAGTCAAAATAAAAATCCCCACCGTTGAGAAGACAATGCCTCAATAACGGCGAACATGCATCAAAACCCAAAACAATCACCAAATTTGTGCGCAATACCTCTAGCCATTGCTTGGCAGATGCTTATGATGGTGCGCTTTGCTGTTTTTGCGTTTAGAGGTTACTGGAATGGAGCAAATTGTACCCGCTTTGGATACCCTGTTTGTCCTGATTGGCGCCGTCATGGTGCTGGCGATGCACGCGGGCTTCGCCTTCCTGGAAGTCGGCACGGTGCGCCACAAAAATCAGGTCAACGCCTTGGTCAAAATCATTACTGACTTCGCCGTTTCAACCATCGCCTACTTTTTTATTGGCTATATGGTTGCCTACCATACGGATTTTTTCAGCGACGCTGGCACATTGGCGGCCCAGAATGGGTATGAGCTGGTCAAGTTTTTCTTCCTGCTGACCTTCGCCGCCGCTATCCCGGCCATCATTTCCGGCGGCATTGCGGAACGGGCAAAATTTTACCCACAATTAGTGGCGACATTCGTGATTGTGGCTTTCATCTACCCATTTTTCGAGGGCATGATGTGGAACAGCCTATACGGTGTGCAGGATTGGCTCAAGAGCACTTTCGGCACCCCCTTTCATGACTTTGCAGGTTCTGTAGTCGTGCATGCCATGGGCGGCTGGCTGGCACTGGGCGCGGTCATCCTGTTGGGGCATCGCCAAGGCCGTTACAACAAGCAGGGGCAACCCATGGTGGGGCATCCACCCTCCAGCATCCCGTTCCTGGCATTGGGTTCTTGGGTGCTGGCCGTTGGCTGGTTCGGGTTCAATGTGATGTCAGCCCAAAAAATTGGCAACATCAGCGGGCTGGTGGCAATCAACTCCCTGATGGCGATGGTTGGCGGCATCCTGGCCGCCCTGTTCGTAGGCAAAAATGACCCCGGTTTCGTCCATAATGGCCCGCTGGCTGGCCTAGTCGCCGTATGCGCAGGTTCTGACCTGATGCACCCGCTGGGCGCGCTGCTGGTCGGCGCAGTTGCAGGCGCATTGTTCGTCTGGGCGTTCACCCTCACCCAGAACAAACTGAAAATTGATGATGTGCTGGGCGTATGGCCATTGCACGGGCTGTGCGGCGCGTGGGGCGGCATTGCGGCGGGCATTTTCGGCCTGAAAATGTTCGGGGGGACGGGTGATGTCAGTTTCGGTTCGCAATTGGTCGGCACGTTGCTCGGAGTGGCCATCGCCACGGTGGGCGGCTTTGTGATCTATGGCATCCTCAAGGCCACGATGGGTATCCGCTTGTCGCAGGAAGAGGAATACAATGGTGCGGATCTGAGCATCCACATGATCAAGGCCAATTCGGATACCTGAAAACCCTTCGGAGTAACAGGTTTCACCCCATAGCCTAGGTGGAATTGCGTAGAATAAACCCCATGACTGATAACCATGGGGTTTTTCTTTGGAACAGGCTTTTATCTGGCTGGGAGCGGTTTCCGCCATCACCTTCCTCTTTTCACTGCTGATGCTGCCGTGGTTTGTTGGCCGGATTCCGGCGGACTATTTCACCCGCCCGCGCGATCCGCACCGCTGGCATATCCTGCTGCAACCGCGCGCCATCTTGCGCAACCTGTTAGGGCTACCGATCATTCTGGCGGGCATCGCCATGCTGGTGCTGCCGGGGCAAGGCATCCTCACGATCATGGTAGGGCTTGGCGTGATGAGTTTTCCTGGCAAGTTTGAGCTGGAAAAATGGGTGATCACCCGGCGTGGCGTCCTGAAGGCGCTCAACTGGATCAGAAGCAAAGGAGGGCGGCCCCCGATTGCCGCCCCTGACGCCGGAACGGGGTAAACCGCCGCCCCGGCGTTGTGGCGGGCGAATCAGAGCAGGACTTTTTCGATCCCACCGTGGATGGCCTTGTCAACAAACCCCTGCCGCCAGTCCTTGCCCAGCAGGTGATTGGCCATTTCCACCACAATGTAATCGGTTTCCATGCCGGTATCGTCCACATAACGGGACAAGCCCTGCTGGCAGGCCGGGCATGAGGTGAGGATTTTGACATTGCCATTGTGCGCCATGTCGCTGCCCGTCAGCTCCTTGACGCCTGCCTGCAAGCTTTCCGCCTTACGGAAATGCAATTGGCTGGCGATGTCTGGGCGGCTCACTGCAAAAGTCCCCGCCTGCGCGCAGCAGCGCTCGCTCAACGCCACATTGGAGCCAGTCAATTCCTTCGCCACCTTCAACGGATTGACCTGCTTCATCGGCGAATGGCAGGGGTCGTGATAGACGTACTGGACACCGCTTGCCCCATCCATACGCACGCCTTTTTCCAACAGGTATTCGTGGATGTCGAGCAGACGGCAACCGGGGAAAATCCGCCCAAATTCGTACTTGAGCAATTGGTCCATGCAAGTGCCGCAGGACACCAGCACGGTCTTGATGTCGAGGTAACTCAATGCATTGGCGACGCGATGGAACAGCACGCGGTTTTCGGTGGAAATCTGCGCGCCCTTTTTCAGGTCGCCGCCCGCATTTTGCGGATAACCGCAGCACAAGTAACCTGGCGGCAGGACTGTGGTCGCGCCGGTTTCATACAACATTGCCAACGTCGCCAAGCCAACCTGGCTGAACAGGCGCTCGGAGCCACAGCCAGGGAAATAAAACACCGCATCCCCCTGCGCCTTGCCCGGATCACGCAAAATCGGAATCACCTGGTCATCTTCCAACCCCAGCATCGCCCGGGTGGTTTTGGCTGGCAATCCGGCAGGCATCGGCTTCTTCACGAACTGGATCACCTGCTCCTTGATCGGCGGCTTGCCCAGGGTGGCGGCAGGCGGCTTGCCATTACTGGCCAGACCGGCGTTTTTCGCCAGTTTGTAGGCCAACCGCTGCGCCTTGAAGCCAAGCTTGAGCATGCCGGTGCGCATCAGGCTGATTTGCATAGGGTCTTTGATATTGAGGAACAGCATCGACGCCCAAGTGACCGGGCTGGTCTTTTTCTTGCCGCGCTCCCGCAGGATGCTGCGCATGCGCACGCTGACATCGCCAAAATCGATATTGACCGGGCAAGGTGTGAGGCATTTGTGGCAAACCGTGCAATGGTCTGACACATCGTTCATCTCATCGAAGTGGCGGATGGAAATCCCGCGCCGGGTCTGTTCCTCGTACAGGAACGCCTCAATCATCAGGCCGGTCGCCAGAATCTTGTTGCGCGGCGAATACAGCAAGTTGGCGCGTGGAATATGCGTATTGCACACCGGCTTGCACTTGCCGCAACGCAGGCAATCCTTGATGTCGTTGTTGAGCGCGCCCAGCTCATTGTGCTCCAGCAGCAGGGCTTCACGCTCCACCAGCCGCAAGGATGGCGTATAGGCGTCCTGCAAACCGGAACCCGGCAGCAATTTGCCCTTGTTGAAGCGCCCTTGTGGGTCAATCCGTTGCTTGTAGTCGGCGAATTCGCGGATTTCCTTAGCGTCCAGATACTGAAACTTGGTGATGCCGATGCCATGCTCGCCGGAAATCACGCCATCCAGTGAACGCGCCAGCCCCATGATTTCATCCACCATGCGCTCGGCTTCCTGCAACATTTCATAGTCGTTGGAGTTGACCGGAATGTTGGTATGCACGTTGCCATCGCCTGCGTGCATGTGCAGGGCGACGAACAGGCGGCTGGTGCGGATACGGCGGTGGATTTTTTCCAGCGATTGCAGCAAGGGGGCCAGTTCGCGCCCGGCAAAGATTTCCTGCAAGGGCTGCAAAATTTCGATGCGGTAGGAAATGCGCAGTTCACGCCGCAACAGCAGGTCAATCACCCGATCCTGCGGACGCTGGGCGACCCGCGCCACATCATCCAGCAACCCCTGATGCCCGGCAGCAGGCGCATCAAAATGCATCAGGATTTGTTCCCAACGCAGCTTGCGTTGTTGCAGGAAATTGGTGGCGTGCGCGAGCTTGCCAGCCAGCATGGCGCTGCGCTCTTCGCTGGCTTCATAATCCGTCACTGTCCGCAATTCCGGCAAATCGCCCGCCATATGCTCCAGCAGCGCGTCGATCATCCGCAGCTTGTTCTGCATGGATTGACGGATATTGATGGTTTCGATGCCCTCGGTGTAGCGCGCCAGATTATGCAGCGGAATCACCACGTCTTCATTGACCTTGAAGGCGTTGGTATGGGCGGCGATGGCGGCGGTGCGGGAACGGTCTGCCCAGAACTGGCGGCGCGCTTCCGGGCTGATGGCAATGAAGCCTTCGGCGTTGCGGGCGTTGGCCAGCCGCACCACTTCAGCGGCGGATTCGGAAACCGCCTTGTCATCATCGCTCACAATGTCAGCAAGCAACACCATTTTCGGCAGCATGCCGCGTGCGCCTTTCGGGGTATATTTCACCGCCTTGACGTAACGCTCGTCGAGGTGCTCCAAGCCGGACAGCAGCACGTCGTTGCGCCCGTCGAGGTAGTTTTTCACCTCCACAATGGCGGGCACCGCTTCGTGCAAATCAGTCCCGTAGAACTCCAGGCAAACGGTACGGATTTGGTCTGGCATCCGGTGCAGGATGAATTCGCCGGACGTGATCAGGCCATCGCAGCCTTCCTTCTGGATGCCGGGCAAACCGCCCAGGAATTTATTGGTGACATCCTTGCCCAGCCCTTCCTTACGGAAATAACGCCCCTCAAAGGTAAGGGTTTGCGGTTCACCCTTGGGCGTCTTGCCATCCGCCTGGAAGCGCTGCACGGAAAACTGCACTGTCGCCTGATCGTGGATTTTGCCGAGGTTGTGGTTCAGCCGGGTAACTTCCAGCCAGTCCGCATCCGGTGTGACCATGCGCCAGGAAAGCAGGTTATCGAGTGCAGTTCCCCACAGCACGGCCTTCTTGCCGCCCGCATTCATGGAGATATTGCCGCCAATCGTGGATGCATCCTGCGATGTCGGGTCGACTGCAAACACTAGCCCATGCTTGGCCGCCAGATCAGAGACGCGGCGGGTGACCACGCCCGCGCCAGTCCGCACCACCGGCACCGTTTTACCGACGCCGGGCAGATCATTGCGGTGCTGGACTTCGCCAATGGAATCCAGCTTTTCCGTATTGATGACGGCGCTATACGCATCCAGTGGAATCGCGCCGCCCGTATAGCCCGTGCCGCCGCCCCGCGGGATCACACTCAGCCCAAGTTCGATGCAGGCCAGCACCAGCGCCGCCATTTCCTCTTCGGTGTCTGGCGTCAACACCACAAACGGCAGCTCCACGCGCCAGTCGGTGGCGTCGGTGACATGGGAGACACGGGCCAGGCCATCGAACTGGATATTGTCCTTGCGGGTGATCTTTTGCAGGCGCTTGCGGGTTTTTTCACGCAATTCGGAATATTTCTGAAAATCGTCAGCAAAGGCGTCCAGCGCCTGCCGGGCGATCTGCATCAGCTCCAGCGTCAGCGGATTGCCTTTGGCACGCTCCTCAATTTTGCCGACCCGCTCATGCAGCGTATCGACCAGGGATTGCTGACGGTCACGGTTTTCCAGCAAGTCGTCCTGGATATAGGGGTTACGCACCACCACCCACATATCGCCCAGCATTTCCAGCAGCATGTGGGAGGATATGCCGGTTTCACGCTTTTCACGCAGGGCTTGCAGGATCTCCCACGCGCGCACCCCCAAGAGGCGCTGCACGATTTCCTTGTCGGAGAAAGAGGTGTAGTTATAAGGAATTTCCCGAATCGGGTGCATGGCTGTCATCGCATTCACACGGCTTTTGCAAAGATGCGTAGTGTAGCGCGCCGCAGCATTGAAAAAAACCGGAGCGTTAGGCAGGGATTAGTCACCGCCACAAGCGCTGGCCCTGCGCCACCTTCTGCATCACCTCCTGCTGGAATTCGGGAGGCCCGTAAGCAATGGCCTGCTGTTCCCGCTGAAACACGCCATTAAGCACCGTCTGCTCCATGTAGATCAAAGGACGGCCATGCTTTTCCGCGAATTGCTTGAGCCAGTTGAGCGCTCGCGGCGGGATACGCCTACCAACAGGAACCGCGACATCCACCGGTGCGCCCCGCCATTGCAGCTTGTTGGGCAACACCATCACTTTGGCTTCATTGGGTTTCATCCACTCAGGCAGGGGGCTGCCGGGAATGATCCAGCCACATGCAAAATTCTCACAAGGGTCTACTGGACGATTGGCATAATCGTCGCAACCTTTACCTGTACTGTGTGGGCAAGGGCGGCCAGGGGAGACTTCCGCGCCGCGGATATTCATCTGCACCCAGCCATCACAACAGGCGGTGCAGGGTTGGCATTGGCGTGTTGAGGATTTATTCATAGGCTAATCATAACGGGAAAAGGCTCCCGAAGGAGCCTTTTCCACTAGCTTTTATCCAAACCCGAAGGATTAGAATTCGCTGACCAAGCCTACTACAGTCTGAGTAGATTTGATGTCGGTGGTAGCGCTGTGAGCAACGTTTTTGTCTTCGTTCCACAGCAGGTACGCGCTGGTTTTCTTACCCAGAGAGTAGTCAACACCAACAGTGGTCTGCTTTTCTTTGCCAGCATTGTCGGTTTTGCTTTCGCCGTAACCAACTTTCAGGGTTGCAGCGCCAGTTTTGAAACCACCAGCCACATAAGCATTGGTGTCATCGTTTGGAGTGCCGTCATAATCAACCTGTTCATACACCAAGTTGGCAAAATGACCAGCTTCTGCTTTCCAGCCCAAACCCAAGTTGGTGTCTTTCAGTGTGCTGTCAACTTCAGTGTAACCCAAACCTGCATACCATGGGCCGTTACCATAGTTGATCATCGCAGTATTGGCTTCGCTACCGCCGTTACGGTCGCCATCTGCACTCGCAGGGATCAGGTCTGTTTCAGTAGAGTGGGCAACCGCAAAACCAACAGGGCCAAACTTGTTGATGTAAGCAACAGCGTTGTCTACACGATGTCCGTCAGCAGCAATGATATTGGACATATCAGCATAGGTGTCAGCGAAACCATCCAGACCAGCAGTAGCCAGTTTCCCTGGGGTATCATGACGACCAACGCGAACTTCACCAAAACCGCCTTTAACACCAACGAAAGTGTTACGGGCATTCAGGCTGCGGGAAGTTGAGTTTGCCTTTTCAGCGTCACCATCCAAATCAATGCCGTATTCCACACCGTAAGTAGCGCTCATGCCATTATCCAGCTCAGTGGAACCTTTAATGCCGATACGGGAAGAGTGGCTTTCTACTACGGTTTCAGACTTAGTGCCATCATCAACAGAACCAACGGAAACGTGCAGTTTGCCGTACAAAGTGGTATCGGCCATTACAGCAGCAGGAGCTGCCAAAGCAGCAACAACTGCGATTACAAGCATTTTTTTCATGAGTCGACTCCTATTTAGAAGGTTTGTCCTGTCATTAAGATTTAAATTCGATTTGTTCAATCTGACGGAATGTATTTATACATCCCTTGCCAGCGTCTTGCAACAGCTATTTTGCAAATACGCTACAAAGTTTAGCGCAAATGTTGCAGAAACGCCACAAAGATTAATGAAGAAAAGAAAAACGCCTGACCGATGGTAAAATATGTTCAGTTTCAAGCGCCTAGAAACAACAAAGCCACAGCTTATCATACACTGTGGCTTTGCTAATACATATAGACGTATTCCGCTAAACGGAAATAACCCTGCTAACTAACGTTTGGAGAACTGGGTAGCCCGACGGGCCTTGTGCAACCCAACTTTTTTACGTTCAACCTTACGTGCGTCACGGGTCAGAAAACCTTCAGATTTCAGTTCACCACGCAACCCTTCGTCATATTGCAGCAACGCACGGGCAATACCGAGGCGAATAGCACCAGATTGACCAGTCATGCCACCACCAGTGACCGTAACTGTAATGTCAAACTTATCAGCCATGTCAACAGTGTTCAGCGGTTGACGCACGACCATGCTGGCGGTTTCCCGCCCAAAGAAATCACCCAGCGCCTTGCCGTTAACTGTAATAGCGCCATTGCCTGCACGCAGAAAGACGCGAGCAGATGAAGATTTGCGGCGACCTGTTCCGTAATATTGTGTTTCAGCCATTTCAATTCCTGCCCAATCAAATTTCCAGCGCTTGCGGCTGTTGTGCGTGATGGTTGTGTTCAGCGCCCGCATAAACTTTCAGCTTACGGAACATGGCGCGACCCAATGGGTTCTTTGGCAACATGCCTTTCACCGCCAGTTCAATGACTCGGCCTGGCGCACGCTGCTGCATTTTTTCAAACGAGAAGGCGCGCATATTGCCGATGTATCCGGTGTGGTGGTAATAAATTTTATCTTTGGCTTTATTGCCAGTAATACCAACTTTGTCTGCATTGATAATGACGATGTAATCGCCAGTATCAACATGCGGGGTATATTCCGGCTTGTGCTTGCCACGCAAACGCCGGGCAACTTCGGTGGCCAAACGGCCCAGCGCCTTACCTTTGGCATCCACGACATACCAGTCGCGCTTCACCTCAGCTGGCTTTGCACTGAATGTTTTCATCTTGATCAATCCACTTCATTAAATCTGTTTTGCCAATTCACTCCAACCATAAAATAGGAGGAGGAATAAAGAAACGCGGCATTTTATGGGAAGTGACGTTATTTCACAAGTGTTTGCCATCATCCACCAAGAAAAAAATGCCTCTCGAGAAACGGGAGGCATGCAAAGAGACAAACGCATGAAAAACCGGCACATCATCTTATGAGGCAAAAAAAACGCGACCCATATGAGCCGCGCAATTACCACCAAAGGAGGATGGAGGAGTATTAAGTTGGTAATCAACAATATGAGAATATGCTAATATTCCAATCTTTCTTTGTCAACATTTTGTAATAAAATTTTTACCGATTTTTCGATTTTTTTCTGCTCACTTAGTGGCATGGCAGGAACAGGGAGAAACCCCATGCCCAAACCTACTGGCACAGCTTCAGTCAAAACGGCAGCAGGCCTATTGGCTTCATGCAGCCAGTAGGCCTGCTGGATACTGACCAACCTGCAAATAGCCAATGGCAACCGTTGGTAACGCTTGCCCAGACGAAACCCCACCAGCCTGACAGTCGTTTGCAACGCCGCCAATGGCAACAGCCACTTTTTTCTCTCATACAGATAGGCAATCAGCGACCGCACATAAGCCCCCGCCTCCCGGTCAGGCGCGCCAACCGCCTGCATCAACGGCTGTTCGGAGGCATGAAAGACTCCAACATCGAAATACCGCCGAAAAACCTGCAACAAGGAATATTGATGGGAATGCTCCACCGTGCTTTCCGCCGAATATACGGTTTTCCAGCCCGCCAGCAACAAACGGGCGGCGACGTAACTGTCCTCGCTGACAATGATATGTTGCGGGAAACCGCCAATGCTGCGCAGGGCGCTGGCCCGGTAGACGGCGTAAACGTCGGAGGCGAACGCCGCCCGATACCCCATGGTCTTAAAGCAACTCCGGTCACGCACCGAAGAAACCGCCGGATAAGTGAAGCCGCGCGCATGCCGCTCCAGCAAATCAGCCCCAGCGCGTGGCAAATGACGCCCGTAAGCCATGGCAACGTGCTCATCCTCGTCGCAATGCCTCAGCAAAGTTTCCAGGGAGTCCACTTGGTGGAGGATGGCGTCCTGGGTCAGATACACCAGCAATTGCGCATCAGGACACAGTTGCGCCGCCATCTGACGGGTTCCGCCATGGCTGAAATCATCCGGATGGATGCGCACCACCTCCATGCCCGCTGCGGCGGCCAGCTCCGCCGTATGGTCGGCTGACATCGAATCTATCACCAAATAACGGCCTGCCCGCACCGATTGGTTTTGTAAGGCATTGATCCATTCCGGCCACAACCGGCCTGCGTTGCGGGTCAGGACGATAATGGCGACATCGGGACGCTCTGTTATTGTTTTCATTGGTATTCCCTAAAGCTATTCAGGCAAACAGCAGTAATGCAATATTATTCAGCACACCCTGTTTGAACAAACGATGATGTAAAATATGCTGCCGACGTTTCCAGCCCTGCAAATGACGCAAGCCCGCGACCGCCTCCACCAGACGATGGTCTGCGGCGTCCAATTGCTTGCCAAACCGTTGCAGGAAAGCGTCCGCCTGCAGGCTCCAAGCGTCGACCCGCCGGTTTAAACCCAACACGCCGCCAGGTTCTGCGCCAATCAGGTTATCACCATGCTGCCGGTACAGCAGCGTCGGATGGGACAACGGCTGGATGCGGCCAAACCATGCACACACCAGCGCCAGCCAACGGTCATGCTCCATCGCATTGACTGGAACCGGAAAAGCCATGCGCGCCGCCGCATGGTTGAACGCACTGGCACAACCGGTCACCACATTGTTCAGCAGATACGCCTGTTTGCGCTGCTCCACATTGAAATTACGGTATTCCCAGAAAGAAGCGGCTTGCAGCTCCTTGTACTGGTCCACCACCGCCAGATCGGAATGCACCAGCAGGGGCGCATCCTCCCCATACATCCCCTCCAACCGCCGCAAAGCGGTGTATTGCAACTCCACTTTTTCCGGAAACCAGATGTCATCCTGATCGCAGAACATCAGGCACGGCGACCCGCTGACCCCCACCAAGCGGCTGAAACTTAGCTTGCTGCCCAGATGGACACCATCCTGCAACACCTCCGCCATCCGGCCCGGATTAGCGGCTTGCCATGCCCGCAGCAGTGAAACAGTCCGGTCGTTGGAACCGTCATCCCGTACCAGCAGCCGCCAGTCCTGAAACGTCTGCTGCTCCAGCGACTTCAGCAGTTCCGGCAACCAGCGCTCGCCATTCCAGGTTGACAGCAAAATCTGGACACTGGGCATATCCATGTCAGCATCGCTCAAACTTCGCCCGCCACCATTTGGCAGCGGAACGGTCAAACAGGAATTGCCGGAAACGCACGGCATACCAAACCGCCATGGCTTTCAGCCCCGGGCTGAAGCAACGCCCGCGCCCTGAAGAGAAACGGAACGCCAGCGCATACACGAACAACTTGGCCGGACTCAGCACCATACCCCCTCCTGTTGTCATCATCATTTTTTCACCGTATGCAAATACACCATCCGGAAAGCAAAATTGGCGATCCCGGCAGGCATCCGATCGAACAGCGCATAGCGCCAAGCGCTCAATTCCAACCGCCGCATCAGTTGGCGCGGATGCAACAGGTCACGCCACCGCAAGGCACGGTTGCCCAGCTCCAGCACATGGTCATGCCCAAAATCTTCGGTATGCGCCAGTTTGGTCAGCTCACGGGCTTCCTCCCGGGTCGGGTAAACCACCGCACGCTCCAGCAGGCCGTAAACATAGGGCAACACTTGGCGGCTGTCATAGCCGGTCAGCCTTTGCACCACACGAAAATGTTCCCAGTGATGCAAGATCCCCTGCTGCATTTGCGTGACCAGGATATTGCAGGCCAGCTCCGCCTGCCGGTCGGGCGCAGTGTCCGCCTTCAATACCGGCTCAATGACGCCGTTGCGTTCGCGGTAGCCGACGGTGGTGGCTTCCTGGGAGCGCGCGCCCTGTTCGAACATCTCCTCGAATTCCGCCGGAATGCGCTCGCAGGCATTGCCCCGGCGCGCGTCGTGCACAATGCCTTCGCAAATATTGTTGTCGCCAAAATCAGCGTACATCTTCGGCACAAAGGCGAAATAATAACCATGCAAGACGGGAAAATCCTGCCGCTGCCCGAACGCCTGCTTGAGGAACTTCTGTACAGTCCCATTCCAACCAATATCCACCAACGCAACCCGCTGATGGCTGAAAAAACCCACCTGCTCCAGGTAACGCTGCAACAAACTTTTGTGCTGTTGCCCAACGCGCCGGATAATGGCCTGCACCTGCTGGTCTTGCAGGAAATTATGCAGCCGGACATCCTCCCAGTCATGGATGGGTTCGGCGAAATCTTGGAAGCCATACTCGCTGGCCAGTGGCCGCAGCTCTTCAGCCGGAAGGCCATACACCTTGCACACCGACTCCAGGCCGCGTTGCTTCGGGTTATAGAACGCCACCCGCGCTTGCTCCCGGGTAAGCCCATCCGCTGTCGAGGCCGCCGTGATCACCCGCCGGGACAGGTAGACATACGCCGAGGGAATCCGCCCGCCCGCCGCCTGATACATGCGCTCGAACAAAAAGCCGTCACGCGCCACGAACAGCAGCTTTTCCACCGGCTGCTTGGCCGCCGCCTGCTGTTGCAGCCGTTCCTGCAAGCCCTGCATGAACACGCTGAAGGCTGGCCCCAGCACATCGCGCCCATAGCGGAAGAAAAAATGGCGTGGTTTCAGGCCATCCTGCTGCTGGCTGCGGACTTGCACGCATTCGAAAAAATAGCGCCCCTGCCAGATGCCGCCGCGTTGCGCCATGCGGGCGGACAACGCCTGCCGTTCACGCCGCCGCAAATCCGCCTTTTCGTACAACCAGACACCCTGGATGCCTTCCCGGCAGGCCATCCGCCGGTCGGACACCGGATTGTCGCCAATATGCGCCACCTGACTGGCGTCCACCCCTTTCACCTTCAGCATTTGCCGGAACAAGCGGCCACTGTATTTCCCCATCCCGAAATCCGCCGACACGTAGATGAAGGTGAAGTAACTGACGATCCCTTTGCGGCGCAACAATTCACGGATCAAATCGCCATCCAGGTACATGTCTGACATGGCGATGATCTCAATCTTTTGTTCCTGCACCCAATCCAGGAACACCTGTGCATCTGGTTTGACATACAAGGTCGCCGTCTCCAGATCCAGTTCGGTTTGGCGGATGAATGCCGCCAGTTCCGGGATGGCGCCAGCACCCATCGTTTTGATCCAACGGGGCAACAACTTGCTGTAACTGCATTCATGATCGGCGCCCGCCTGTACAGCCTCCGCCCGTAACGCCTGCTCGGCTTGTTGGCGGGCCAGCCAAACTTCTTCCGCTGCAATGCCGGTGCGCTCGGCGACAGCACGGCAAACCGCCAGTTGGACTTCCTGTGGGTCGCCGACGTAGCGGCCCAGGATAGTGTCGAAAATGTCCACCGAAACATAACGGATATTGGGCAGGCGCGGCTCCAGCCATTCCCGGATACTGAGCCAGTCCCGCATAACCAACTTTTCAGGCATGGCTCACCTCCATAAAGCGTTGCCGACACCAACGCAGCGGATTCAACAACGCTTGCCCAAACCGGAACGCACGGCTGTCCAGCAGTTCCTGCCGCTGCTGCTGTAGCTGCCGGATCAGCGCATCACGCTCCGCCAACCAGCCATCACGGTCGGATATCCACTGGTCACGATCTGCCACCCAACGCGCATGCTGTTCCAATTGTTCCGTTTGCAAACGGATTACCCCATCACGCTCCGCTAGCCAGCCATCGCGGTCGGTTATCCACTGGTCGCGGTCTGCCAGCCATTGCTGCTGTTGCGCCAGAAGCCCTTGCTGACCGGCGATGATCTGGTCGCGTTCGGCTATCCAATGGTCACGTTCGGTGATCCAGCGTTCACGGTCGGCAATCAAGGGCAGCAATTCCCGTTCCCTTGCCTGCAAATGCCCATGCACAGCCGTCAGCCATTCTTCACGGGTATAGCGGTATAAATCCTTCAACTGCCTTTCCAGCCCAAATAGGCGCTGTTCATCCAACACCGGCGACAAGGCGGGCAACCAGCCCAGCAGCAATTGCATGTTTTCCTCAATCGCCGCCAGCGGCTTTTCGCGGATGGTGTTGGCGCCATGCAAGCGGTATCCCAACAGCTTTTCACCGGCCAGGAACGCCATGCGGCAACCCGCCAGCAACGTCCGCAGGGCATAGTCATAGTCATGCACATAGCGCAACTCGGCAAACTGCCCTACCCGCTCATACACGCGCCGGTGAAAAAAGAAGTTGGATGTGGTGATCAGGCAATTGCCGCGCAATAACGTCGCCCAAAAATCCTGCCGGTCGGCATAATCCTGTTTAAGCCCCTCAAACCAAGCGACCCAATGCGGCTCATCCTGCTCTTTGGGATTGGAGTCAGCATCCAACACCGCCACATCGGTGCTGATGAAATCCAGCCCCTGTGTTTCCGCCAGCGTCACCAGCCGTTGCAGCCGTTCCGCATCCCAGACATCGTCAGAATTGAGGATGGCGATATAATCGCCTTGCGCCAGTTGCAGCCCCTGGTTGATGCTGGCGGGCGCGCCCAGATTGGCACCATGGCGCAAGCAGTGCCAGCGCATTTCCGGCGCGGTTTGGCAGGTGGATTGGATCACCTCCCAGGAAGCATCCTGGGAAGCGTCGTCAATAATGATGCATTCAAACGCCGGGAAAGATTGGGCGAGCACCGAATCAATCGCCTGCTTTACCCAACGTGCGTGATTGTAGACCGGCAGAACCACACTGACTTTGCTATAGGCGTGCCGCCGCTTCATTATCAAATACCCCAAGCTGTTATTATTATTAAGGTTTAACCGCTTGTCAGTGTATCAGTCCAGCGTGAATCGGGACTGAATGCTACGCCAAGCCGTCGCCCCACGCCGCAGCATCCGCCAGCTACGGGTCGCATAAACACGTTCCAGTTCCGCATGCGCCAACGCCAGTTCCGTATGCATCCTGCCCCAAGTTTGCCAGGAAGCGTCGATGGGCTTGAGCGAATGGGAGCCGGATTCCGTATGCGTTGGGATCTCTTCCACCTCGGCACGGGCGGCAATAATGAACTGGTAGGCGATCGCCTCCGGTTCGTGGAATTTCGCCAGCGCTTGCGGGGAGGGTTCGAGCCCTGCCGATTGCAGGTATTGGGCAATCACCTCATCCGGCAGGTCATGCCAGGTGTAATCAACCTCATGGGCCGTGTAGCCTATGTCCGCCAGTAAACCCTGGATGCTGTCCAAAGTGAAAAATTTCAGGTGGGTTGTGTCCAGAATGCCAGCCTTTTCATAGTCGAAATGGCCGTTAAGCAGCTCCAACCGCATGGAAGCATGGGCAACGTTCGGGATGGACAGCAGAATCTGGCCTTCATCCAGCAGCAACGGCTTGAGCCGCATCAGCAAGTCTTCCGGATATTGCAGATGTTCAAGCACATCCACCAGTGTGATCACATCGAACTTTTCGCCTTCCAGCGCATCCAGGCTGTGCGGATCATCCAGATCTTCCGTAAAGACATAGTCGCAATAACGTTGCGCTTGCCAGACAATGTCTGGGTTCTGGTCAATGCCGATGATATGCGCATCGCACTGCTCCCTCATCAAGCGCGACATGCTGCCGTCGCCGCACCCCAACTCCAATACTTGGGCGTAGCGTGGAATCCGTTTAATAATCTGGCTGTGCGAGTGGTTCTCGTCCAGATGCGAAGTTTTTTCTACCTGGCTCATTGTTATTACTGCTCCGTAGCAAGGGGAGCGCAGGCCATAGCCACCAGTGACCGGGGCTTTCCCGTATCCGCTGTTCCAATTGGCCGGCGAGCAACCCCATCAATGCCGTTTCGTCGTAGTCAAACGGGTCAAGCAATGCAGAAAACTCCGCCCTGACTCGACCATTCCCTAAATCACGCATAAAGAACGGCGCGATCACTGCCTTGGTTTTTTTTGCAATTCGATAAATACCGGCAGGCAGATCAATAGTACCGCTTATAAATTTTACTGTCACCACCCCTTTATGCGCTTCTACGTATGGAACATCAAAAATCAATGCAATTAAGTGATTATTTAACGCTTTGTAGAGAGGCCGCAAATCATCCCCTTCCACCAGAAATGGCCCGCCCAACGCCTGCCGCAAGCATTGCAGCTTGAATAGGCGGTAACGGTATTCCGCCGGATGCAAGCCATGGATATTTTCATCGCCGCCATCGCGGGTAATGGTGCCGGTTGTATGCCCCAAGGCGCGCATGGCTGGCCCCGCCATCCAGTAACGCCCGAAATGCCCGCCGGTCAGCAACACCCGCCTGCCCTGCCTGCGCGCTTGTTCCACGGCGGCAAACCCCTGCAATTCCACAATAGCGCCGATCGGCTGGCGTTGCAGATACCAAGCGTCCAAAGCTTCCTGCTCCACCATCCGGTAGTAGTCGTCCAGCCAAGCACCAAGCTGTTGCCCGCTGGCTGAAGGAAACGCGCCCAACATTTGGTCGCGGATGCACGCTTCCTCTTCCGCCCGCTTCTGACGGAAAAAACCGGCTTGGTGTCCGGCCAAACGGTACCCCAACCCCGGCGGCAAATGAGCATAGAGAGGAAACAGCAGGTTGTAACGGACAGAAAATTCTTCAGGACGCCAACGCATGTTCCAAAACCTCCCCTGCGGGGCGTCCCGCAGGTGCCCGCCAGCGATGCGGCAACCATACCAGACCAATGCCCTGTTGCTGCCCGGCCTGTTGCACCCGGAAATGGCAGCAACGTTCACGGGAGTCGTAGACATGCACGCCACTGGCGTCTATCAACCAGACTTCCAGACAATATTCACCAGACAGCAACGGCAAGCTGTCAATGACAAACTCCACCGCCAGCACACCGTCGCTTGCTGGCTGCATCTGCGCGCCATCATGCAGGGTGCTGATGCCGTAACACTGGATGCCGTCATTACGGCGGATAACAATGCCGACATGGACATCCTCGACGCCCTGGCCTCCCTGGCTGGCCTGCACCTGCACGGCAAACCGCCCGTGTGTCTGTAGGCTGTCACGTTCCAGCACCACATCCAGAATAACCGGGGAAGTCGACATTGCAACCCGTTCCAGGCGCTTTGCCACAGGGGTAGGCTGTTCATTCCTGCCCCGCACATCGCTCTGATACGCATCCACCACGGCTTGCGCATCCCCCAGCATCCGCACCCTGCCCCGCTCCAGCCACACGGCCCGGCGGCACATTTCCCGCACCTGGAACAGGTTGTGGGAACAGAACACCAGCGTTGCGCCATTGCCGAGGATTGCCCGCATCCGATCCAGGGACTTTTTCTGGAAATACTGGTCGCCGACCGACAACGCCTCATCCACAACCAACACTTGCGGCTCAACCACGGCGGCAATGGCAAACACCAGCCGCACAATCATGCCGCTTGACCAGGTTTTCACTGGCTGGGCGGCGAACTCGCCCAGTTCGGCAAACGCCAGAACGTCCGGCAATTTGCGTTCAATTTCGGCATGCGTGAAACCGCGCAACGCCAATCCTGTGCGGGCATTTTCCTCACCACTGAATTCTGGCTGCAAGCCAACACCCAGCTCCAACAAGGCGGAACGGCGTCCGCGCACTTCGCAGATTCCCTCGGAAGGCGGCAGATTGCCCGCCAGCATTTTCAGCAAGGTGCTTTTGCCTGCGCCATTGTCACCCACCACCCCCAAGGAATCGCCAGGCTGCACCGCCAACGTCAACCCCTGCAAGGCGTGGAACGGCTGGTGGCGGGGCCGCCGCCACAACCACTCCAACAAAGCGTCGCGCGGATGCGCGTAGCGCCGGTAAACCACCCCCGCGTCTTGCAGGCGAATGCTGCCGCCAGCGTTCACAATACGTACCTCGCCCGTGTCACCAGATGCTGAAACAGCCACAGCGCGCCCGCCAGCAAAACGCCCGCCAGCGCCGCCAGCCCGGTGAAGGATTCCCACGGGAATGCGCCGTCCAACAGCACAGCCCGATAACCTTGCGCCAGTTGCGCCAGCGGATTCCAGGCAAACCAGGCGTGGAAACGTTCCGGCGCGGCGCTCAACGGATAAACAATCGGGGAAGCCAATAACAGGACAGTCAATAACGGCTGCATCATCTGCCGCAGATCCCGCAGGAACACGCCGAGCACCGCCAGCGCATAGGCGAACGCCAGCGAAAACGCCACCCGCAGCATCAGGAATGGGGGGTAAAAGACAATTGCCTGCCAGTGGCACAAACCCTGGATGCACAGCCAGAGCAACAGCAGCCCCACGGACAGCAATTCCAACACCAGGGAAGAACCTACCGGCAACAATGGCAGCAGCGCCGCAGGCAAAGGGGTATTCAGCAGCAGCTCACGCCGTTCGCAGAGGATAACAGGTGCCCGTAGCAACACTTCCGCCAACGCATTGAACATGCTCAACCCAGCAAACAGCCAGACAGCGAACTGCCCGGAATCCTCCGCCACGCCGAGACGGAATTGCAGGATTTCACCGAACACCAGCGCATATACCAGCAGCATGAACAGAGGCTGCGCCAGCAACCAGAAAACGCCCAGGGCTGCGCCGACGTAGCGTTCACGCAAATCCTGCCTCAGCAATCGCCAAACCAGTGTCAGGTTCGCAGCATTCACATTGCATCATTCCGGGAAAGCGCCGGTTTGTCGGCTGATTCGTGCTTAAATTGTTCGTGCAGGGAATCCAGCAGCATCTGCTCATGGTCAGCCCGGTATTCATCCTGCAACTCATTGAGGATATCTGATTTAACCGTGTCAAAGGCGAGGGTTTCAGACTCCTTACGGCCAATGAAATACAGCAGGTAGGCAGTGTCCCGATGGACAACCACCTCACTCAACGGCTTGTCAGCGGACAATTGCGCAGCGGCGTCAAAAAACACATCGGGCTTCTGCCCCTTATGGAACCACTGGGTGTCGCCCTTGGTCAGCGACAGGTCGGAAGCTTCACTGTTCGCCTTGACCGCCGCTTCAAAAGTGGTTTTGCCAGCAGCCACCTCAGTGCGGATAGCGTTGAGTTTGTCACGGATTGCCGCTTCCTTGCCTGCGGGCAGGCGCAACTCTAACGCCCATACCCGCAGGCGTAGCGGCAAGTGGTATTGCGTGTCTTTGCGAGCCTGATAGATCTCTTCCGCACGGGCGCTGAAATCGGGCATGCCTTCATTACGGGCGGCGTCCAATGCCAGCTCGGCCAGTTGTTCCTGACGGAACTCGGCGATACGCTGTTCCAGCTCAGGGCTTTTGTCCAAACCCAACTGCTGGCCTTTTTTGACCAGAGCATCACGGATGAAAGATGTTTCCGCTGAAGAAATGGAAGGGTCAGCCGGTTTATCGGCAGCCATGGCCGATACAGCGATAGCGCAGAGCAGCGCGGAAAAGATTTTACGCAGCATAGACAGTATTCTGATAGCAAGCCTTGAATCAAAAAGTGGCGGGAGCAGTCTTTCCCGCCACCGGGTTCCCCCTATACGTCTCAACCAAGTCAACGCATTTCAGGAGAAAAACACTATGCGACCTTAATCGCGCTGGATTTTATGCGGCAACGCATCCCCAAAGCGTGCGTTCGGGTTTTGGCTCACATTGCCATCCAGGAAAGCAGCGCCCACTGCCGGGACACCTTTGTACAGGTTGCTGCTGGCGGAATAGGAGCCTGGGTGCGGGCTATACGCGCTTGCAGACTTGAAGCCACCACCAAGGCTATAACCAGGGAATGACAGGCGTGCCCAACCGCTGACAAAGGCACCAACACTGATGCTCTGTTTGGCGTTGCTGGACAACACGCTATAGCTGGCGTCATAGGATGGGTCGGTGGACTTGAAGCTAATGACGTTCACCTCGCGGCCAAGGATACTGGAGTCAGCCTTTTTACCCGGCAGAACGGGTGAGAAACCAAAACCACTGGTAGTTTTTACGCCTGCCTGACCTTCCTCACGGTCATAGATACCGTTTTCGAAGCTGGCGGCGACATCGGTTGTAGCCATATTGATACCATGCTTTTTCATTGGGAATGTGACAACCCAGTCCGTATGGCCATCATAACCATCGGTTGGGTCGAGGAAGTATTCGTTCATCAGACTGGGAGCCAACAGCACATGCGCGACCGGATAAGGGTTGGTGCCGCAAGCTGGAATCAATGGGTCATCCAGATCCAGGCACGCATCGCTGGCCGCATTCCAATCCGTGACAACCAGTTCGCTTTCACCGGCGGCATTCCTGGTCATGACTTCACTGGTTGAAACGTTACCAGACGCCAGTGAAGGCAACAGGAAGTAATCAGGATCGTCAGACAGCCAATGCTGGGCTTGGGTGCTGTAGTTGTCGAGGGCGACCGGATCAACCGCAAACGCTGCGCCCTTGGCCACATTCAGGATTGCAGAAGAGCCAAACAAGCCACCGGTTGGCGCACCCATACCGGCAGCCGCCGAGCCAACGCCTTGGGTGAAGGTGCCCTTGCCGCCCTGTGAGGCGGTTCGCCATGCATCTTCGACTGCCGTACAGTTGGCAGGTTTGCCATTTTTATGCAACACACCAGCTTTTACTGTCGGGTCAGTCACCACACCCATTTCGACGACTTCGACATAACCTTCGCGGGTATCTTCCGCTGTAACGCCCTTGTAAACATTCTGTCCAGTAAAGGCTTGCTCCGCCAAACACTTCCCGTCTTCACAGGACGCCAAAGCAGGCAGGGTGCAAGTGCGGTCGTTAGTGCTCAACATACCGACAATATTGCCTTCACCGTCATCACCGGCTTTGACGCTGCCCGTCCAAGTATCTTGAGGAGACATGTAGATATTGAAGTCCAGCACGTCATTACTGCTCTTGCCTTCACGGAAACGAATCTTGACAGCTTTGGTTTGGTCAGTGGAATTCACCAAGTTGATATTGGTGACATAGCCCTCATTTGCATTGAAGTAGGGAAATAACAATACCTGGCCAGTGCCATCCGGATTGACATGCACGGCTTGTGCACTGGTGATGACCCCCATTGCGCCAAGAATACCAGTTGCGACACTGATGGCGACTTTGTTTTTCTTGAACACTTGCGTGCCTCCTCGTTCTATCTTTTATATTGTTGACGGAGCTTTTAAAGTTTTATTGTGAATCTGCTGGTTCCGGGACACATAATTATATCCACAGACGACCAGATCATTATACGCAATTAATCAGTATTTTTGATTGTGATATTTACTCTTTTACATACCGCCAGTCTGAAAACCAACCATCCTTGACCCATGTCTCATGTACAACATCACTGGTTTCCATTGGCTTGCTTAATCCCCGCATTTTCATGGAAACCGTCACTTCAACATCAACCTGGCAGCGTTTACCGGGTTCCTCGCATTGAACCTTATCCACCTTTGCTTTGTTCCAAAGCCCGGTGCCATGCACTTTGTGCTTAAATACATCCAAAGGCGTCGTCGCTTTAAATGCATCCGTGTAGTATTGATATGCTTGCACCAAATCCCCCTGAATCAGGGCATTCCAACGGTTAGTCGCATACTCGGTCAGAACAGACTCCGCCGAACCACAGCCCGTCAACAACGAACCTGCCAACAGCACCCACAAAGTTTTATTTATCTTCATATTGCCCCCTAAGTTGCGGGAAGAATTTATCCCCATCCATCAGGCTTCTCATGCGGTCACGCATTTCTTCGCCTGTTTTGACCAGATCCCGCTGACTGCTGATTGCCGTTGGCGTAATCAACACCAACAACTCCGTGCGCACGCCACTATGGCTGGTGCCGCTGAACAGGTTGCCCACCACCGGCACCTTGCTCAGGCCCGGCAAACCAGACTTGCCATCTGTGCTGTTGTCGCGGATCAGGCCGCCCAACACAATGGTCTCGCCACTTTTAACCGCAATGTTACTCTTGATATTACGTTGCAGGAAACTGCGCTGCCCGGTTGCTTGGTCAATTTCACCCACATCGGTGACATCCTGCTGGATATCCATTTTCACCAACCCGCTGGAATTCACATGCGGCGTAACCTGCAATGAGACACCAGTATCCTTGAATTGTACATTCTGGGTCACAACACCGCCATCCGTAGTGCTGCTGCCTGTAAAGACCGGCTGCTGGTTGCCGACCCTGATATTGGCCGTCTGATTATCCAGCACCAATACCGATGGGGAAGAAATCACCCGCAGCTTGGATTCCCGCGCCAAGGCGTTCAGCACCCCGGTGATGGCTCCATTGGCTCCAGTCAGCGAGTAGGAGAATCCAGGGACAGCGGCGCTCAGACCGGAACTTGAATCCAGATCCAACATTCCTGAGCCATTTTTGCCAAAGGCATTGTTTTTGAAATACCACTGCAAACCATACTCCAGCCCGCCGGTCAGGCTGACCTCCATAATGGAAGCCTCCACCTGCACCTGCATGGGCATCACGTCCAGGCGCTTGAGCGCTTCCAGAATCTGCTGGTAGGTGTCTTCCGTCGACATGACCATCAGGGAATTGTTGGTCTTGTCGGCAACGATCCGGACTTCCGCATCAGGGTTGATGTCAACCCCGCCACCGCTGTCGCCCAACATGGTCCTGGCCGGAGCCGCCTTTGCGGACTGGCCATCCCCGCCGCCAACCGTGGCGGCCTCCAGGCCGGGAGCTAGGCTGGAAGTCCCACCCCCACCCGGCAATGCGCCTTTCGTGCCACTTTTCTTGCCACCAAAAATCTGGTTGAGCATATCCGCCAAGTTTTCAGCATCGCCATTCTGCACATGATAAACAAACAGCTGCTGCCCGGCAGTCGGGCTGACTTGGTCAAAACGGTCGACCCAGTCCTTCATATCCTTGAGGTAATCCGGATTGGCGGAAATGATCATGATGCTGTTCATGTGCTCAATCGGCATGATCTTGATCATCCCAGCCATTGGGCTGCTGCCGCTTTCGCCAAACAATGCATCCAGGTTTTTCGCCACCACCGCCGCTTCCACGTTTTTGACCCGGTAAATGCCGACTGACATGCCTTTCAGCACATCCACATCAAAGGTCTTGATGGTCGCCATCAGGTTGGCCAGCTCAGAACTGGTTCCCGCCAACACCAACATGTTACGGTTCGGGTCAACCCGCACAAAAGCATCCGGACTGGCGATCGGCTCCAAAATCTTCTGCATTTCCGCCGCTGGAATATAACGCAGGGTAATTACCTGCAAACCATAACCTGGCTTGATTGATCCGGCTGATGGCATGAAGCCACGCCCTTTCAGATTGGCGCGGGAAGCCACCCGGTAATTGCCGGTGTCATCCTTGTAAAGCACCGCCCCTTGAGTTTGCAACAAGGATTCCAGTGTCGGAATCAGCGTGTCGCGTGGGATCGGGTCGGTTGAATTGATGGTAACCTCGCCTTCCACCCCGGGCTCCACCGTATAAGTCTGCTTGAGAATATCACCCAACACGACTTTGACCACCTCACGGATACTGGCGCGCTCAAAATTTAAAGCAACACCAGCATCACTGGAAGATTTTTTACCCATGGAAGGTTGTTTGACATCCGAACGGTAATATTGCTGGTTCCCCAGAATCAATTCCACATCACCATTCGTTTTGGAGCCGCTGCTGGCTCCGCTTGGCATAGAATCCCATGCGGGTGCGGCGGGCGCATTCTCCCGGTAACCGACAGACTGAATGGCATCTGCATCTACGGGATGCAACGCGGGACGGGAAAAACCGGCTGTTTCCATGTCAAGCTCCCGAATCGCAGTGCTGCGCTGGAAACCTGCTTTTTTGATGTTACTGCGATAACCTGGACTGCCTTTGATTGAAGCGCACGCGGACATAAGCACCGCGACACTGACAAGCCCTATAATGCTGCCCCTGTATTTCACAAAGCTAACCCCATTTTATTATTATTATTTCGGCATAACCATCTGACGCAGCTGTGCCGTTTCTGATCATACTAAAGGTTTATAGACGTAATAAAAAGTACATTTTATCGGATGACGTTGCCAGCTACTGACCCGTTGCTGGCTGATTATTATTTTGGTCACCCGTTAACGCCCCCCAGCGTGAGGCCATCAAACGCTGCCGGGCCTCCAGCGCATCCTTGACGGAAAGTGGCGGCGGTTGCTTTTGGGTATCCGCCGGGAATGGCAAACCGGCAGTCTGCGGCGCATTTCCAGGCGGAGCTGTTGGCGCATTCTGTTGAGAAGGCGGAACCGCTGGCGCAGCAGCTTGCTGTTGCGCTTGCCGAGCCGCCGCCGCTCTCTGCTGGGCTGCCTGTTGCTGTTGCATGGCGCGCTCCTGTGAAACCTGTGGGTTTTCCTTTGGTGCGGCAAAATCCCCCACCAAAGGAATATCCTGGTGTTGGTCGCCAAGCTCCAGCAGAACCCGGTCAGGGTCAATACCAGCCACTTTCCAGGCTCCCCAAGAATCTCCCTGGCGCAACTGCACACTCCCGCCCGCTGCGTTTTCCATAATGGCGAACAAACTCCCGCCTGTATCGATAATGCCGATCAAGCGCCCTTGTGGCAACGTTGTATCCACTGGCTCAACAATTTCCGCCACCACCTCTTTTTCAGGCTCGACCGCTTTGCGGCTTTCCCAAAATAACGGGGCACTGACCATCTGCGGATAACTGTTCAGATCCGGTGTATCCAGCATGCTGGAGTCGGGAATCTGCACACTGATGTCAGCTTGCTTCCCACCGCGCGCATCCAACATTTTCAAGCTAACGACGCTCCAGGCCCCCAACGCCAACAATGCCAAGCCGCCACCCCACAGCAAAGCCTGGATGGGCGGGTTAATTAGCCTCTTCAGACTGCTCATTTTTCACCTCCCCACCACGCCAATACGTTGAAATCTGCACTTCGGCCTTCACGACTTGTTGCTTGCCCCCGTCGTTGTCCTCCTGCGGCTTAATATCCAAGCTTTCCACGAACAGTAACGGCCGCGCCCGGTAAGCCTGATGCAGCACTTCGCGCAACAGCTCCGGGCTGCTTTGGAACACCGCCTTGACCATAACCCGCTGGTAAACGGAATTCTGTTGCTTGTCTTCATCCTGCTGCTCATCCACGACTTCCGAGCTGATCAACACGCCATTGTCGCGGGTAATGACCGTTGCCAAATGTTTCTGCAATTCCTTCGCCACCTGGGCGGAAGTCATGCCCGCCGGATAAAACAGCTTGTCCAAGCCATTCTGTTGCACACGCTGATACTCGGCCATGATTTCGGGCGTCGCCACATTCATCTGCCGAAGCTTCGCCAACTGCTGGTAGCCATTTTCAATCTGCTCGTTCAACTCCAGCGATTTCTGCACTGCCGGTATAATGGCCAGGAATATCACCACAACCAGCAGCAACGCCAACAGCCCCCACGACAACAATTTTTGGTGCTGCCGCCATAATGCATTATTGGGCATGGGGAACCTCCAGCGTGGCTTCAATGTGGAAACGGTCGCGCCCGTTATCCTTGTTACGGGTCACAGGCGACTTGAAGCGCACATTGGAAAATTCTGGCGCATCTTCCAGCGTATCAATCAGCGTCAGCGCCTTACCGGATTCGCCGCGAATTTCCAGTTTATTGCCCTGAATATCCAGTCGTTCCAACCAAGTATGCTCAGGAATATCTGTAGACAATTTTTCCACCACATCCAGCGCAACCGGCGAACTCTTGCGCTTTTCCTCGATAAACCTCAAAGCGTCCTCCGCCTCCATCAACTTGTCGCGGACAGCCATTTGTTCGGATGAGGATTTGCGCATATCAGCCAACGCTGTTTCGATCTGGTCAAGCCGACGGTACTTGTAAGCCAGCGGGACTAACACGGAAAGTGCCAGGACACCAAGGAAAAAATACAAGGGAACCCTCGACCAGCCCTGCGCCTGTTGCGTATCGCGGGAAGCCGCAAGGTTGATGTCTGGGTGAGCGCCGTCCACGGAGATCACCTGCGCCTCATCCACACCCAACGCCTGCAACTGATGATTCAAACGCTCGACCACATGCTTGGGAAGCACATAAATATCCGCCAGGATTTCCTTGCGCGCCTTGTCATGCTGCGCCACCCGCGCATCAAAACAAGCATTGTCCGCTGTAAATGGCGTCAGCCGATCCAGTTGATAGCCCAGCACCTGCAACAGGTTTTCCCGGACGGCTTCCGGGAAATAATGCTGCAAATGCAAAACCTGAGCCTTACCCAACTGCAATTCCAACAGATATTGCTTGCTCCGGTAACGCTCCGGAACCAGATCGGAAAACTTGGTGCCGCCATCCTGCCAGGCAAACCGGCCACGCCCCTGTTGCTTGCCATCCTGCACCCACACGGCGTTGACCAAGCTGTCATCCAGCATTTGCAGAACCAGACGGGGCAATTCGGTGCGAAACAGTTTGCGCGCTGCTTTCGGCAGGCCACTGTATAAACCTTCGCCCCACCACAGCATGAATGTTCGAAACTTTTGGATAAATGACATGACTCTTATTTTTGTATAGTAAACCCCAACGGCCATCGTAGCGTATCCTCCCACCTGTGTCGAATGGGAACCGACCAAACGTCGCTGGAGCCAATGCACGCTGTAAAATGTCTGCCTACAGGTTTACAAGCCTGCGCTCCTGCGCTACGATTGCGCCCTTGATTTTTGCCCCTGTGTAAAATTCTGCGGAAAGGTGTCCGAGTGGTCGAAGGAGCACGCCTGGAAAGTGTGTATACGGCAACGTATCAAGGGTTCGAATCCCTTCCTTTCCGCCATCATATCTAAAGCCCTGTATTGTCAATGACTTGCAGGGCTTTTTGCTTTCTCAGCGGAAAAGACTTGTAAGCGATCAATTCATTTTATATTCTTGATTCTTAAATTATTACAACAATAAGCGCGTCGGAGTGTAATCCTATGAAAACAAGTCTGCCGAAATGGGTTGTCAACCGGCCCGTCACTGATACACCCATCAGCTTCGCAACAATATTAGAAATTGGCAAAACTGCCATTTGACCACATGCTGAACTTGTGGCGGAGCCATGATGAATACCCATAATTTCAATAAACTAAGACTGCTGCAAGTTGTTGACAGCGTACTGCTGATTGCACTGCTAGGGTTCATCGCCTTATTGACATGGGTCAGCCTGACCAACTTGACCAGCAGGACTCACCAAAGCCTACTGGAATCCACGGATTTACTGCAAAACGCCCACAATGCGTTTACCCATCAGGTGGCGCTGGAAAAAATGGTTAGCCAGCACCACCTGACCCTTGAGCAACTCAACAGCGAACTTCTCAAAGCCGCCTTCACCCCTGACAACACAACCGACATTGTCCGCATCTCACAAACATTAGCCAAGCAGTTGGATGAGCAACAACATGATCTGTTGAAATTCTGGCCTAACAATGCAAATCCACAATTACGCTCCGATTATGGGCACAGTATTGGGGCCATCATCAAACTTGCTGAAAAACTGAAGGAAATTCCGCCCGAACAGTGGCGGCAAACCGCCATTGATGCCCGTGCGGACATCATGCAGGCTCACCAATCCATGAATGAAGTCAAAAGCCTGAACGACAATCTGGGTTACAACTTCAGTGAAAACGTCCAGCGATCCATTCAGCATGCTGTCGACAATACGCAGCAGATGGAAAACCGGCTGGGGCTGATCAAACAGCAGGCGCTCTGGGGCATGATAACCATCATGCTGCTGCTGTTGGTCAGCCGCTTATTCTTTTCCAGCCGCTTCAGCAAACTGCTCCAGTCCGCCCGCAACGCCCAGCAAATCGCAGAGGAAGCGGTCAAAACCAAAGCACGCTTCCTCGCCACCATGAGCCACGAAATCCGCACCCCCATGAACGGCGTGATTGGCATGACCCGTCTGCTGATGAACACACCAATGAGCAAGAAACAGACGGAATTCGTGGAAAGCATCCGCCTCAGCGGCGACCACCTGTTAACCGTCATCAACGATGTGCTGGACTTTTCCAAGATTGAAGCGGGCAAACTCGACCTCAAGCGCGAGGCGTTCGACCTCTGCTCCTGCATCGAAGACATCCTCAACCTGCTGAACGCCAAGGCGCTGGAAAAAAACCTGGAGCTGGCTTACGCCGTCGACCCCTCCATTCCCCTGTTCATCGAAGGCGACATGGTGCGCCTGCGGCAGGTGCTGACCAACCTGATCGGCAACGCCATCAAGTTTACCGACCAGGGCGAAGTCACCATTTTCGTCATGCCACGCAACCAAGACAGCAATGGATTGGAGCTGGAATTCCAGATCAACGATACCGGCCCTGGCATTCCGGGGGATCGGGTTGAAACCATTTTCGAGCAATTCAGCCGGGCGGATGACAAACAGGTGCAACGCCACGAAGGCACCGGCCTGGGCTTGGCCATTTCACGCCACTTGATTGAAATGATGCAGGGGAAAATCTGGGTCGAAAGCACGCTCGGCGTCGGCAGCCGTTTCCACTTCACCCTCAAGACCCGCGCGGCGAAAGGCCCGGACAAACCTTTCCTCCAAGATAATATTCCCGCCATTGTTGGCAAACGCATCCTGATTGCTGAAAACAATCCCGCCAATTGTCAGGCGCTCACGGATTTCTGCCAAGGCTGGGGCGCCGCCGTGGAGGCCGTCTACACAGCGACTGACGCCATCAGCCGGATTACCGGCGACAAGCGTTACGACATTGTCCTGGTGGAAAGCAACCTGCCCGGCGACGCGCCGCTGGAGCTGGGCAAACACATCCGCCAGCGCTACAGCAAACAGGAACTGCAACTGATCCTGATCGCCCCGCCCAATGACCGGCATCCCAAGGAAAGCGTGCGGGAACTTTACAACCTTTACCTGACGAAACCGATCACCCGCAGCCGCCTGTTTGACAGCCTGATGACCGTACTGGGTGAAGCCTGCCTGATGCCCGCCAAACCGGCAAAATCCCTGCTCAAGCTGGGCGAGCGCCTGCCGCTGACCATCCTGCTGGCGGAAGACAACCAAATCAACCAGATTGTCGCCACCACCATCCTGGATGAAATGGCTTACAAGGCGGATGTGGTGGAAACCGGCCTGCAAGTGCTCGACGCCCTGCACAAGCAACCCTATCAGGTCGTCTTCATGGACATGCAGATGCCCGAACTGGATGGGTTGGAAGCCACCCGCCGCATCCGCGCCGAATTCCCCCCCGAACGCCAGCCGGTCATTATCGCCATGACTGCCAACGCGATGGAAGGCGACCGCCAAGAATGCCTGGATGCAGGGATGAACGATTACATCAGCAAACCTGTCCTGCCAGAAGCCGTTGAAGCAGCCCTGCAACGCTGCTTTCAGGCACCTCCCCACCAGCCTGCGCCGGAGCAAGCCTATGAAACTGTTAGCGCCTGAAATCTTGCAACAACTTCCTGCGGTCATCCTGCCCCGTCTGGTCGTCATGTTTGGCGACGGCACGCCCCCCATATTGAGCGAGATCCGCCAATATGCGGACGCAGGCGACCTGCACGCCATGGGCAAATCCGCCCATAAGCTGAAAGGCTCCTGCGTCAGCCTGGGCGCGGAACACATGGCCGAATTGTGCAAGCAGCTCCAGCACAAAGGCGAAAACAATGATGCGGAAGGCGTCAGCGATATGCTGGAGGAACTGGAGCTGCTCTATCCCATGACCCTGGAAGCCTTGCAGGAAGCGGTATAATCTGCTTACCGTCTATTTCCAAAATTCCAGCAATGCTGCTACAGTTGGGGCATGCATAAACGCTTAGTGACACTGCTGATCCTCCTCATGATCGCCTTGCCGGTATGGTCGGCGAGCGTGACGTGCTGTCACTTGCAAAAAGCGCAACATGCCCGAGCCATGGAATCCCATGCTTGCTGTGAACACGCCAAGACCAACATCGGCCAGCATGGGCACCATGCCTCCAGCGCTGATAAGGGTGCCAAAACTGGCCAATGCTCATGCGATAAATTCCAGCATAGCCAATTTATCCTGAGCCTGCTGACCGTCCCCATGCCGCAACCAGTTGCCCGTTTCGAGCCTGAAAGCCGCGCCCCCGCACTGCCGCCGGAGCGGCAAGAAACCATCATCCGCCCGCCAATCGCCTGATCCTGCACGGGTTTACGCCCGCAATCCCATCCCCTTCCTTGCACAGGGGAACGTGAAATTGCAGAACGACAGGTGAAACATGAAAGTAATTGTATACATCGCATTTGGCGCCATGCTGTTTGGGGCCGATTCCCAATCCTGGGCGGAAGACGCCAGCCCAGCCGCCAATACACCCGACCCCAAACTCAAAGCGGCGCTGGAGTCACCGGACAAACAGGCTGAATCCATCTATGTCTGCCCGATGCACCCACAAATCCGCCGCCATGAACCGGGGAAATGCCCGATCTGCGGCATGGATCTGGTGCTACAAGAACACCACAGCCATGCCGAACAAGATGCCCCCACCGGCCCGCCAGCCGTGCAAGTCAGCCCAACGACGGCGCAGAGCATGGGCGTCCGCACCGCCAAAGCCGGTGAGCGCAACATGGCGCGGATCACCAACACGGTCGGCTACGTCAACTACAACGAAGACGCGCTGGAGCACGTCCACACCCGCGCCAAAGGCTGGGTGGAAACGCTCAACGCCCGCGCCGCCGGTGAAAAGGTGAAAAAAGGCGAGATATTGCTGGAATATTATTCCCCCGAAATCCTCGACGCCGAAAACGAACTGCTGGTCGCCAAGCGCACCGCCCACCTGATGTCGGAAAGCGGGCAAAAATCGCTGCTGGCCTCCGCCGAAAACAAGCTGCGCCTGCTGGATGTGCCGGAAGACATCATCAGCAAGCTACGCGCTGGCGACACAACCATCCGCCGCGTTCCGGTGCTGGCCCCGCAGGATGGCGTCATCACCGACATCGGCGTGCGCGAAGGCATGTACATTTCCCCCGAAAGCACCTTGTACACCATCACCAACCTTAGCTCCGTATGGGTGCTGGTGGATGTGTTCGACCAGCAGATGGATGCGGTGAAAGTCGGCAATATGGCGGAAATCCGCACCGATGCGCTCCCCGGCCATACCTGGGAAGGCAAGGTCGATTACATTTACCCCGATCTGGTCGGCCAGACCCGCACCCTCAAGGCGCGCATCAAGTTCGACATGCAGGACGCCAAGCTCAAGCCCAATATGTTCGTCGATGTGCGGATCTACGATGCCACCCGCAAGGCGCTGGCGATCCCCAAGGAAGCGGTGATCCCCACCGAAGGCGGCGCGCGCGTGGTGAAAGTCAGCGGCAAGGGCGAATACACCCCCGCTGACATCAAGACCGGCCTCAGCTCCGGCGATTACGTGGAAGTGCTGGACGGGCTGAAGGCAGGCGATGAAATTGTGGTGTCCGGCCAGTTCCTGCTCGACTCTGAAAGCAACCTGCAAGCGGGTTTCCGCCGTATGGGCGCGGAATAGGAGGCTGCCATGTTGACTGCGATTATCCACGCATCCATCCGGAACCGCTTCCTGGTGCTGATTGCGACCTTGCTGCTGGCGGCCTGGGGGGCGATTTCCATCCTGCGCACGCCGCTGGATGCGATTCCTGACCTTTCCGACGTGCAGGTGATCATCAAGACGGAGTTCCCTGGGCAGGCTCCACAGGTAGTGGAAGACCAGATCACCTACCCGCTCTCCACCTTGATGCTGTCCGTACCCAAATCTACCGTGGTGCGGGGTTATTCGATGTTTGGCGACTCCTACGTGTATGTGCTGTTTGAAGATGGCACTGACCCGTACTGGGCGCGTTCGCGGGTATTGGAATACCTGGGGCAGGCGGCCAGCCAGTTGCCTGCCGGAGTGGAGCCGCGCCTGGGGCCGGATGCCACCGGCGTCGGCTGGGTCTATGAATACGCGCTGGTGGACAAAACCGGCAAGCACGACATTGCCCAACTGCGCAGCTTGCAGGACTGGTTCCTCAAGTACGAATTGCAAACCGTGCCGGGTGTATCTGAAATCGCCACCGTCGGCGGCATGGTCAAGCAGTATCAGGTGGTGGTCGACCCGCAGCGTTTACGCGCCTATGGCCTGACCCTGGGCGAAGTCAAAATGGCCATCCAGAACGGCAACCAGGAGGCGGGCGGCTCGGTGCTGGAACTGGGCGAAGCCGAATACATGGTGCGTTCCAAAGGCTATCTCAGCAAGGTCGAAGACATCGAAGCCATTCCGGTGATGGTCGACAAGCAAAGCGGCGCGCCCGTCTTGCTGCGTGACATCGCCACCGTGCGGATTGGCCCGCAGATGCGCCGTGGCATTGCCGAGCTGGATGGGACAGGCGAAGTGGTGGGCGGCATTGTCGTCATGCGTTACGGCGAAAATGCCCGCGAGGTCATCCACAATGTCAAGGCGCGGCTGGAGACGCTGAAAAAAGGTTTGCCGGAAGGGGTGGAAATCGTCCCTACCTACGACCGTTCCGGCCTGATTGACCGCGCCGTGGAAAACCTCAGCCACAAGCTGTTGGAAGAGTTCGCGGTGGTGGCGTTGGTGTGCCTGATATTCCTGTTCCACCTGCGGTCGGCGTTCGTTGCCATCGTCAGTTTGCCCCTGGGGGTAATGGCCGCCTTCATCGTCATGCACCAACAAGGCATCAACGCCAACATCATGTCGCTGGGCGGGATTGCGATTGCCATTGGCGCGATGGTGGATGCGGCGATTGTGATGATTGAGAATGCGCATAAGCATTTGGAGCGAGCGACTACCCCCCATCCTAACCTTCCCCCGCAAGGGGGGAAGGAACAAGAGGGTATTCCGAACGAAGCTTCTACGCTCCCTGCCCCCCTTGCGGGGGAAGGGCTGGGGAAGGGGGGTAAAACGCTTGATCACTGGGACATCATCGCCGAAGCCGCCAGCGAAGTCGGCCCTGCGCTGTTTTTTTCGTTGCTGATCATCACCCTGAGTTTTATCCCCGTGTTCACACTGGAAGCGCAGGAAGGCCGTCTGTTCGCGCCGCTGGCCTTCACCAAAACCTACGCCATGGCGGCGGCGGCTGGCTTGTCGGTCACGCTGATTCCGGTGCTGATGGGCTATTTCATTCGCGGCAAGCTGCCGAAGGAAACCAGTAATCCACTGACCCGCGTGCTGATCTGGGCGTACCGCCCGTTGTTGCGCGCTTGCTTGTGGAAACCGTGGCTGACCCTGTTGGTGGCGGTGTTGCTGGCGGCTTCGGCGTATTACCCGCTGGCCCGTATTGGTTCTGAATTCATGCCGGAACTGGAGGAAGGCGACCTGCTGTACATGCCGACCACCTTACCGGGCATTTCCATTGGCAAGGCGCAGGAATTGCTGATGCAAACCGATCGCCTGATCAAAACCCTGCCGGAAGTCGAGCGCGTGTTCGGCAAGGTCGGGCGCGCCGAAACGGCCACTGACCCTGCCCCGCTGACCATGCTGGAAACCACCATCCTGCTCAAGCCTAAATCGGAATGGCGTGATGGCATGACCCTCGACAAGCTGATTGCGGAACTGGATAAGACGGTGAAATTCCCCGGCCTGACCAATGCCTGGGTACAACCGATCAAAACCCGCATTGATATGCTCGCCACCGGGATCAAAACGCCGGTCGGGGTGAAAGTTTCCGGCCCAGATTTGCAGCAGATCGAAACCATCGGCGCACAACTGGAAAGCGTGTTGAAAGGCGTGGAGGGCACGGCGTCGGTGATTTCCGAGCGCGTATCCGGCGGGCGCTATATCGAAATCACCCCCAACCGGGAAGCGGCGGCGCGTTACGGCCTCAATATTGCCGACATCCAGACCCTGATCAGTTCTGCGGTGGGCGGCAGCAATGTCACGCAAACGGTGGAAGGGCTGGAACGTTACCCAGTCAATCTGCGCTACCCACGTTATCTGCGTGATGACGTCGACAAACTGAAGGAATTGCCGCTGGTCACACCTTCCGGCGCGCAGATTCCGCTGGGCAAGGTGGCGGCGTTCAAGGTGGCGGAAGGCCCGCCCATGATCAAGACCGAGAATGCGCGGCTGAATGGCTGGACATTTGTCGATATTCGCGGCGTTGATCTTGGCTCCTACCTAAAGGCGGCGCAAGCCAAAGTCGCGGCGGAAATCAAACTGCCGCCCGGTTACAGCATCAGTTGGGCGGGGCAGTACGAATACCTGCTGCGGGTGAAAGACAAGCTGATGCTGGCGGTGCCCGCCACCTTGCTGATCATTTTCGTGCTGCTGTATCTGACCTTCCGCAATGTGACGGAGGCGCTGGTGGTGATGCTGTCGTTGCCGTTCGCGCTGGCGGGAGGCATTTGGTACGTGTGGTGGCTGGGCTTCAACTTCTCGGTGGCGGTCGCCGTGGGTTTCATTGCGCTGGCGGGGGTGGCGGCGGAATTCGGCGTGATCATGCTGGTGTACCTCGACAATGCCTGGAAACGGCATCAAACCGACGGCAAAGGGACATTGGCGGACTTGCGTGACGCCATTTTCGAGGGCGCGGTGATGCGGGTGAGGCCGAAAGCGATGACGGTGGCGGTGATTGTGGCCGGTTTGGTGCCGATCATGCTGGGCAGTGGCACAGGCTCGGATGTGATGCAGCGGATTGCCGCGCCCATGGTTGGCGGCATGATAACCGCGCCGCTGTTGTCGTTGCTGGTGATGCCTGCCATCTACCTAATATGGAAGCGGAATGGCCCACGCCCTAAACAAAAGCCACCGAAAACGGTGGCTTAAGCCTACTTCCAAGAGAAATCACTGATTAGCCAAAAGTATCAGAAAACAGATTCTCCGCCCAATCCAGCATACGGCTGTAGTTGCGGCTACTGGGCGCAGACGCCTCGCCACTGGAGGCAGGCACCACCTGCATCGTCCCGGTCGCCGCATCATAGGCAAACACGGCTGTCAGCCATGATGCCGTGGTGGATGAAATCGGGCTGAAACAGGCTGAATTGGTCATGGGTGCCGCATACGGCTGATTACCACCCAACAGGCGCAGGATTGCATCTGCACAGACTTTCGCTTCCGCATTGGCGATATGCCCAGCCTTGGGCTGACCCGTTCCCTGTGAATCCCCAATGACGTGGATATTGGGCATGACGGTGGATTCATAACTCAGCGGGTTCACCCCTGCCCATTTGCCGGACACATTCGCCAGCCCGATGGTATGGATAATTTCGCTGGCGGCCTGGGGTGGAATCACATTCAGCACATCACCCTTGTAATCGCCCATACTGGTATGGGCAATACGCTGGTCAGAATCAACCCCTTGCAATTCCGCATTGGGGATGTATTGCAGCATGTCACTGTAAGTCACATTGAATGCATTCTCAAAGGTGGTGCGCTCCGCTGTAATCGACGCATTCGCATCCAACACAATGACCCTGGAACCCGGCTTGTTGCGTTTCAGGTAATCCGCCACCACGCAGGCGCGTTCATACGGCCCCGGTGGGCAACGGTAAGGCGCGCCCGGAATGGTCATGATGAAGGTTCCGCCCGTTGGCATCGCCGCCAGTTGCTGTTGCAACAGGGTAGTTTGAGGCCCGGCTTTCCAGGCATGGGGAACCTTGCTGTTATCCAACCCTGGCACTGCCAGGAACTGCACGCCCGGCGCAATGATCAGGCGGTCATAAGGCAAGGTCGCGCCACTGCGCAACCGTACCACCTGATTAATGCCGTCCACGTTATCCACCCAGTCATTGACCACGCTAATGCCGTATTTTTGCGCTAGGGTATTGTAGTTGAAGGTGAGCTGGCTCAGGTTCATCTGCCCGTTCAGCACCAGATTGCTGAGGATGCATGAATTGTAGCTGGCGTTCGGCTCAATCAGGGTCACATCCACCGCATTCGACCAGTGGCGCAGGTATTTGGCGGCAGTCGCCCCGGCAAACCCACCGCCGACCACTATGACCTGTGGACGACTGCTGGCAGCCTTGATAATGCCTGGAAATGCAGTGACGGCGGAGGCCAAGCCCAGTGATTTCAGGAACTGGCGACGGTTTAATGGATTATTCATGATTGGCTCCTCAGTCCCCGTTCCGGGGCAGACCCGCAAGATAGGTGGCGATGGCGCTGATTTGGGCGTCGGAATACCCACGAATCTGCTTGTGCATGATGTCGTCAGTGACACTGCTGTTTTTCATTTCCAGCAATTCACTGGCCAACCCAGAAGCGCTTTCACCCCCGATCCCCTCAATCCCGCTGACTGAACCGCCGTCCGTACCATGACACTGAAAACACTGCGCGGCCAGTAAACGACCATCATTGGGCGTATACGCCGCCGTAGCGGCCCCACTGCCACTGGTTGCGCCACCCGTCGTTGTGGTATTGCCGCTGCCGACTCCCGTACTGCTATTGGAAGAATCCGAACCATCTGTTGTGGTGCTGGAATAATTGCCACCCGAAGCACTGCCGCCGCCCCCACAGGCGCTCAACAATATCCCTAGCGCAACCGCCAAGGGAATGTTTATACTCACTTTCATCACTGTCTCCTTTTACCAAGGGCTTACCCAAACGCTGGGTAAGTCGTCCATACCCCAGTGGTCGCAACACTGGGGTATCTTTAAAGCCTTACCAGTTGATCAATTTTCCCCTTCTTCTCTGTCTCCACGCTTGACCCGCAAAGCCAACAACTTGCCGTTGCCTAACGGCTTGACATTCACTTCCACAAAATCCCCCACATTCAGGTAAGGGAAACCCATTTGCCTGACATCATAAGCACTGTCATCTTCCCAGATGGTTGAGCTATCAACGATGATGGCAACACCCGCCAAAGTGAATTCCTGGGCGGAAGGATTGATGGCTGTAATATTGCCGCTCAGTTCATCAATCCCGCTGGAAACGGATTCCTTGATGGAAACCTCTTCAGCCACGATTGCACCGTTGGCATTGATCTGCCCATCGACCTCGACCAGTGCGTCCAACGCAAGCTGGGTAGCGGAGCCGTGCTCAAACTGCGTACCTGCATTGGCAACGACCGGGATGCTGTTGACCGCAAAATCATTGACGGAAACAAACCGGGTAATCACGCCCTCCAGCTCCATCCGGTTGCCTTCCGCAAACTGATGGCTAGCGCTTTGCAGTTCCAGTTCGGATGCAACCAGCCGCGCCCCATCAACCGCCCGCACACTCCTGACACGGACATATTGCCCAGCTTCAGGCGCCCCTGCCGGAAAGCCAATCAAGGCTGCACCAGAATAATCCACGCTCAGACCACCGATCAGCACCGTACTATGCAGGGCATCCACTTGCAGTACAGAACCTTTCAACTCCTGTGTCTCACCCGGCTGGTAATTGCCCTGATCAAGCCGGATATTGGAAGCGACAAGCACGCCTTGCGCATCCCTTACTCCGGATACTTCCACCACATTACCTGCCAACAGGCCAGTCAACTGCTTGAAACCTGACAGCACGGTCAACGCATTGGTGCGTACTGCCTGCCCCAGCACCTGAATGCTCACGTTATCGGTTGACACGCCGGTGACTGTACCGTTCAGTTCGCTGCTGAATGTAACTTCTGTCGCTGTGCCGGTAACGCCATCAGGGTTCACTGTCCCCTTGACAGTGACGTATTCACCGACGCTGTAATCGCCTTGGCCACCAGCCGCCATACCGTTACGGGTGAACGTAGCCTGGCCCACATCATATTCCACACCATTGACAAAAATACTGCCAAACGCGGTGATCGATCCAGAGGAAATACCAGTCCCACCAATCCCGCCAGTAGCCAATTGCAGGACGCCAGCGCCACATGCCGACAGCAACATGCCTAGCGCCAGGGTGACAAATAGGGTTCTAATCTTCATCAGGTTTTCCTTTGCCCACCTGTTCACTGACAGGTTCTTCAAAATAGTAAATGCCCACTCCCGCACGCATGCGCCCGCTTCCCCCAACCTGCGGATTGCCGTCCCGATCCTGTGTAGCCAGCCACTGGTTGAACCTGACAAGCAAGTCCATACCATCCTTACCGACCATTTCCTTGAGAACAGGCAAGGCTTCGACCGGCAAATTGTCGTAACTGACCTTGCGCTGAAAATACAATTGGCGGCGATCTTCCACCCTCATATTGTGGTCAATGGTGGCAATCAGGGCAGAAACATCTGTCCCCAGAATGCCCAGTTTTTCGTTTTCATCGGCATGCGGGATATAGCCATCCCCCAGCAAACGCACGAATTCACCATCCACCACAACAGCACCGACCCGATCCATTTCCCGCAACATTGCCCGATAGGGCATATCACCACTGTAACGGCTGACCAAGGCAGAGAAACTTCCCCTCTCTCCCAGTATCGGCAGCACAGCAGGTTTTCCCTCTGCATTGAGAAATTCGGCATCCTGCAACCAGCCTGTCATGACCCGCACCCCCCGGTTGTAACTGCCGGTTGGCGCCAGATCATCCTCATCCGCCACTTGTCGCAACTGGGCGACTTCCTTACGGGTCAAGCCTGTAGCAATAGCGATGCGTGAAGTCGTCGGGCGCTCTCCGTCGGCTTTCAACAGCTCTTCGGATGCTTCCACATAAACCTGCTTTGCCAACTGGCTGAACTCGCCAAAAGCCATTCCTTTCCGGTGCAGAATGCGCACCAGCGGCTTGAGGATTTTGCGGGCAGCTCGGTATAGCATATGAGTCATAACTTGGGATTTTATTCCCAAAAGATAAAAATATCAAAATCAGACCAAGCATTTTCCGGTTGCATACCAACATTATTAGACATATGCCATACATGTGTTGGTAATAAGGAAGGGGAAAAGCGACCGATGCCACTACTCCCCAAGAAGCAGCATGTTGCCCGAAGCCGGATCGAAACGGCACATCACCAGCAGCCATGATGCCGTTCCTTTGGTGATCGGGGAAAATCAAGACAAAAGGTTTGGCCGGAATCGTCAGGATAAAGGTGTCCTTGCTGGTCATGGCGGAAAGCTAGGCTTGCAGGGGTATTGTTTGCAGACTGGCTTTCCATACATGGGCCACTAATGCACTATGGGGCAGGCATGGATAAGCGGGGAAAACTTACCTACACTGTTACCCTTCACCAGATACCAAAAACATAGATCACCAACATGTTTCGCCCCAAAGACTCTTTTTTCATCGCGCTGCTAATATTCATTACCTTCCTGAATGGCATCGACTTCTACAACGACATGCAGGAAGAGGGTCACAATCAACTGCATCTGGCACTTGAAGCGCTGATCATTCTGGTTTCACTCTCCGGCGTCAGCTACCTGATCCGGGAAGTCCGCCAGCGGCGCCGTGAAATCGAAGCCCTGACGAAACAACTGAAAATTACCCACGCCGACCTCTCCGCCACCCGTGAAACATTGGATGAAACCCGCGCCAGCCTCTCCGAACTAGACAACAAACGCATCCAGGCCAGCCGTCAGTACGGCGAAGTCATCCAAGAACAACTGGAAGCATGGGATTTCACCACCAGTGAGAAGGAAGTCGCCCTGCTGCTGCTGAAAGGCCTGAGTTTTGACGAAATCGCCAACGTGCGCGACACCAAGGAAAAAACCGTCCGCCAACAGGCAACCGCCATCTATCGTAAATCCGGCCTCAACGGGCGGCACGAATTCGCCGCCTGGTTCTTCGAAGATTTTCTCAGCTGATCAAGCATCTGCAACGAAAAGCCGGATTTTTCCCCGCATAAGACATTTGCCCGATCAAGGCGAACATGACAGTTTGTTCATTTGACCCTTGCGCAAACTTGGGAATATTATCCCAAAAAAGTAAGTATCCCCCGGCAAAGCCGGGGGCTTTAGAATATGTGAGCCGCTCA
>NZ_JAYMYJ010000083.1:0-12804 GCF_035668035.1 Candidatus Thiothrix phosphatis
ATTAATAATTATAATTAATGTATATTATATTCATGTCATAATTAAAACTATAAGGCTATCCATCATGAATCGGACTTTTTTCAGCCCAACCTCATACATTTCACATAAGACGGCTTTGGCAGCAGCATGCGCCCTAACTTTTTCCCAACCACTATTTGCAGCATCGCCACCCAACATCACAACAAATATTGTTTGGGGAACTGACGCTGGGGAAAATGGTATAGGATTTAATGGCACTGCCGACATTATGGCGGCGTTCAACTATGCCAGACGCCAAGAAGAGGCACAACTCGGGTTAACTGCCAACACTTTGGGAAATTTGGCATTGCCTACCCAAAGTATATGGGATGGCATGACTGATGACGCTAAAGCGCTCTTCCTGATCAATGCGGAACGCACGGGGCGGACTGGCATGATGCCCAATGTCATCGGCCTTCCTTTGGCCGGAATCGAAAGCCATGTCGACACCACCGCACAAAATTATGCAATATTGCTGCATGACAACGATTTAACTGGCCACTATCAACCCTCCGGCAATTCCAGCACCGATAATCCTGATCAAAGGATAAGCGCAACCGTAGGAGCCGCCTGCAAGGAATTTACTACCCGGGCAGAAAACCTAGCCTACTTTGCAGCTTACAGCGGCACTCCAATGGGAGCCAGCAGCATTCCTTTGCCAGTGGAGCGGGCAATTTATAACTGGATTTATAACGATGCCAGCTCCAGTTGGGGCCATCGGGAGGCGGTGCTGCTACAAGACACCCCACTGAGCAACCCCACCCAATCATGGGGTTTCAAAAACAATAATGGCTCTGCCGCACATGAAGGGTTCCTGGGCTTTTACCGTATCGGTTCAACAGATTACACACCATTCGGCACTTCGCCCCTTCCCTATAGCTATGGCGTGGCTGTTGTCATGAATATTTTTGATCCGCTGAGTGACACAGCAGCAACCTCCAATGGCTGTTCCTATAATGTTACCCTACGGACTGAAGACTTACCGTCAGTTACAGCCAACACGCCGCCGATTGCTACGGACGACTCCGCCAGCACTGCCTACCAGACGCCTGTCACCATCAGCAATGTGCTGGCCAATGACTCCGACCCGGATGGCGACACCCTCAGCGTCACCGCCAACACCAACCCGGCCAATGGTGCCGTCACCCGTTCCGGCAACAGCCTCACCTACACCCCCAATAACGGCTTCAGCGGCGCGGACACATTCACCTACACCGTCAGCGACGGCAAGGGGGGAACAAGCTCCGCCACCGTGACCGTCACCGTCGCAGCAGCCACCACCAACACGCCGCCAACTGCGGCGGACGACTCCGCCAACACCGCCTACCAGACGCCTGTCACCATCAGCAATGTGCTGGCCAATGACTCCGACCCGGATGGCGACACCCTCAGCGTCACCGCCAACACCAACCCGGCCAATGGTGCCGTCACCCGTTCCGGCAACAGCTTCACTTACACCCCCAACAACGGCTTCAGCGGCGCGGACACGTTCACCTACACCATCAGCGACGGCAAGGGAGGGGCTAGCTCCGCGACGGTGACCGTCACCGTGGCAGCCGCCCCAGCCGCCAACACACCGCCTACCGCAGCCAACGATACCGCCAGCACCGCCTACCAGAAGTCCATTACCATCAGCAATGTGCTGGCCAATGACTCTGACCCGGATGGCGACACCCTCAGCGTCACCGCCAACACCAACCCGGCCAAAGGCACCGTCACCCGCTCAGGCAACAGTTTCACCTACACCCCCAATAACGGCTTCAGCGGCGCGGACACGTTCACCTACACCGTCAGCGACGGCAAGGGGGGAACAAGCTCCGCCACTGTGACCGTCACCGTCGCCGCAGCACCCACGCCCCCAACCCCTCCCCCGACTCCACCTGCCACCACCGACGACTCCTACAGCACAAATCAGCCCCCTGAAGCACAGGATGATATTCTCAGCACGCCTTACCAAACGCCCATTATCATCAGCAATGTGCTGGAGAATGACTCCGATACCGACGGGGACACCCTGCGGGTATTAACCAAGAGCCTGCCTACCCATGGAACGATCACCCGCTTTGGCGACATTTTCACCTACACCCCAGACGAAGGCTTTAGTGGAATAGACTCGTTTGTGTATACGATTGGTGATGACAACGGCCACATCGCCTTTGCAACTGTCAGGATCACCGTCACCCCAGCAGGCCAAACCAATACCGATGACCCAACTGATCAGGAAAACAACAATGGGGGATCATCTTCATCTGAGAACTACGCGCCATCCTTCCTGTTAAAAGATGCTGCCGTGACCGTAAACGCATTCGTTGGCCTGACCCGGATTCAAAACTGGGTAATATCGGCAAATGACGGGGAAGGCGGCAAACAGTTCCCGAACGGCGTAGGGGACACAACCGCCGACCAAATCCGCTTTAAGGTAATCTCCAATTCCAACCCTGACTTGTTTGAATTGGCACCATGGGTGGACTACCAATCCCATTCACTCTATGTATACCCCAAGTTAAATGCCCAAGGCTCGGCCAAAATTGGCATCACTGCCATTGACAAAAACGGGGCTGGCCTGACTTCTGAAGTCCAATATTTCACCATCATCGTCGAGTCAAAAGAAACCGCCAGCGACAGCGCAGAAACCGACCCATCCATTGATAGCAACCCAACACCCCAGTCCAATCAAACGGCAGAAAACAATAGCGCCGCTACCAGCCAAAGTGGCGGCAATTCATCAGGTGGCGGCGGATCATTGGGGTTCCCCGCTTTAAGCCTGCTAACCGGGTTATTGCTTGCAAAACGGAAAACAAAACAAGCCCTCCGCAGGTAAAAGCTTTTTTGTTGGCTTGACCGCAGCGGCCATTCCGCGTTGAATGGCTGCTTTCTCCGTCAAGGCATATCCATGCGATTTACTGACAGGCTTCCCACGCCACCAGCCGAGGCGTTGGCGCACAGCGAACAATTGGCGCAACGCATCCGCGCCGCCATCACCACCAATGACGGCAGCATCCCATTCCGCGAATTCATGCGCATGGCCTTGTATGAGCCAGGGCTGGGCTATTACGTGGCGGGCCTGCGCAAAATCGGCAAGGAAGGCGACTTCATTACGGCACCGGAAATTTCCCCGCTGTTTTCACAATGCCTCGCCAACCAATGCGCCCAAGTGCTGGCGGAATTGGGCGGCGGCGACATGCTGGAGCTGGGCGCTGGCAGCGGGGTGATGGCAGCAGATATGCTGCTGCGTCTGGAGACGCTTGGTTGCCTGCCTGCACACTACTGGATTCTGGATTTAAGCCCGGAGTTGCGTGACCGGCAACGCCAAACCTTGCAGGCGACTGCCCCACACCTGCTGGCGCGGGTGGAATGGCTGGACACATTGCCCGCAGAACCCATCCGGGGCGTGATTATCGGCAACGAAGTGCTGGATGCGATGCCGGTGGAACTGTTTACGCTGGTAAATGGCGCAAGGGTCATCCGGCAAGTGGAAATGCAGGGTGCAGGCTTTGGCCTGACCGCAGTGGCGGGCGGCACCTACACATCGGAGTACAACCCCGCCCTGCCCGGCTGGATGCGCAGCATGGCCGACACGCTGGAAACCGGCGTCATGATCCTGATTGATTACGGCTACGAACAAAAAGACTACTACCACCCTGACCGCAGCCAAGGCACCTTGATTTGCCACTACCAGCACCGCGTGCATGACAATCCCCTGCTTTGGCCTGGCTTGCAGGACATCACCGCCAGCGTGGATTTCACCGCAGTGGCGGAAGCGGGTGTTGACGCCGGGCTGGAGCTGGCGGGCTATGCGACCCAGGCGGCGTTCCTTGCCAGCAGCGGGCTGGAGGAATTGTTCCTCGCCGCGTTGGAGGCCAACCCCGCCAACCAGTACCCGCTAGCCCAACAAGTGCGCACACTCAGCCTTCCGTCGGAAATGGGCGAACGGTTCAAAGTGATCGCCTTATCAAAAGGGTTTACGCCCGGACTGGTGGGCTTTAGACTTGCCGACCAGCGACATCGCCTATAATCCATTCACCAACTAATACACCAAGGGCTTTTTATGGATCTTCTTTTATTGCTTAAAGCCGCCATCATGGGGCTCGTTGAAGGCGCAACCGAATTCCTCCCCATTTCCAGCACCGGCCACCTGATCCTGGCGGGCGACCTGCTCAATTTCATGGATCATGACAAACGCGGGGTTTTTGAAATCGCCATCCAATTAGGCGCGATCCTCGCGGTTGTATGGGAGTACCGGGCCCGCTTTGTCAGCACCTTCGCGGGCATTGGCCGTGACCCGATCGCCAACCGCCTGCTGGTCAATCTGGCGATCGCCTTTCTGCCACTGGCGATCTTGGGATTGATGTTCGGCAAGATCATCAAGGCGCACCTGTTCGCGCCGGTGCCGGTTGCGATCGCCTTCATCGTCGGTGCCTTCATCATCCTGTGGGCGGAAAAACGCAAACACACCGTGACCATTGCAACCGTGGACGACATCCGCCCCATCGATGCGCTGAAACTGGGTTTTGCGCAAGCAGTGGCGCTGATTCCTGGCATGTCGCGCTCCGGCTCCACCATTATCGGCGGGCTGTTTTTTGGCCTGTCGCGCAAGGCGGCGGCGGAGTTTTCATTTTTCCTGGCGGTGCCGACGCTGGGAATCGCCTCCTTCTACGAAATGTACAAGGAACGCGCCCTGTTCAGCGTCGATGACCTGGGCGCCTGGGCGGTGGGGTTCGTGTTCGCCTTCATCAGCGCCATGATTGCGGTGCGCGCCCTGATCCGCTACGTCAGCCACCACGACTTCACCATCTTTGCCTGGTACCGGATTGCGTTTGGCCTGATCGTGCTGGTCACCGCTTACACCGGGCTGGTCGACTGGACAGTGGGCTGATCCGCCAGCGCCTTGCCCGCCGCCGTCAATCCCCGGATTTGCACGGCGGAACAGCTACCGCTGGCACTGTCCTTGCGGTGGCCGATACGTGCCAGCACAAATCCCGCACGTTCCCAAAAGCGCAACAACGCTGGCGTCAGCGCATAGCTGACGCCGATATAATCCGCGCCACTGTCTTCCGCATACTTCACCAGACATTCCAACAATTGCGCCCCCAACCCTTGCCCTTGTAATTCAGGGTGCACGGCAATACGCATGACCCGTTCGCACAGCAGTTGCGCTGCGCCCCGGATACCAGCGTGAAACGTCAGGGTTTGCGGAATCGGGTGCCCATGCGGGCGGCGTTTGCCTGCGTGGATGGCGGTGGTCAGCGCCGCGTCCAGCCCGCCCTCACGCGACAGCACGGCGACCGCCAGGATTTCACCCGCCTGTTCCAATACATGAATGGAAATGTCTGGTGCATCCAGCATCTGGCGCAGGTCGGAGGGTCGGGTCTGGTAATGCGCGGTGACCAGCAGGCCGAAAAGCTGGCGCAGGAGCGCCTCGTTGTGGGCAAGCGCATCCCTGTCCAGACGGCGGTAAGCAACGTCATCCCCAAGCCTTTTTCCAGCTTGAAGAGGAGCGAGATCCACATCCAGCAGCAGCGCCTGATGGATGAAATGTTCAAGGGGATCGTTTTCGGCCCAGCGGATAGGCTGATGCAAGCGGATGGATTTCCAACCCGGCGCATGCGCCTCCAACTGCTGCTGGAAACGCAATGCAAACCCACGCCCGCTTCCCTCATAACCATGCAAGGTCGTGGAGAACACGCAACGTGGGTAATGCTCCAGCATCTTGAGCAGCAGGGGAACGGGAATGGCGGCGGCCTCATCCACCATCAACACCTCAGCTTCCGGCAGGGTTTGCAGCAGGTCATCCGGCGCAAGGAAAACCGGCGGGTTGGCGGCGTGCCTAAAAACGGACTCAACCGTGGCGCGGGAAGGTGCCGTCAACACCACCCGGCTCCCTTGCCCAAGCAAACGGCTGGCGGCCATGCCTAGCGCGGCGGATTTGCCCCGCCCCCGGTCTGCCGTCAGCACCAGCGGAACCACCGCCGTGGCCATCACCTCAACAGCCTCCGATTGGCGCATGGAATGACTGTCCCTGCTGTGGGCAAGGGCAGGAATAGGCCTTTCCACCAACATCCGCGCCAACCGCCGCAAAAACCTTCCCGTCACCTCATCGGGACGCCAGGGGTACGGCAAAAATCGCAGGTAATCCGGGTCAGGGAACACCTCCCATTCATCCAGCGGCGGCGTCAACAGGTAGAAAACGCCGCCGCCGCGCAGGGTTCCGCTGACCGCAGCAAAGGCGTTCACCGCGAAACCGCTATGGGCGTCAAACACAATGCAGTCAGTTTCTTGCCCCAGAAGAGTGTGGGCTTTATTGGCGGGCAATGCTCCCGCAATGCCGGGAGCTGTTGTGATCCATAAGGCATCAGTGCCTTGGGGCAGCAGGGCTTGAACCCGTTGCAGGCACGCCTCCTGCCGCCCGGAAATGACTTCCAGTCGACGTGGAAGCTTATTTATACCGCATCCCGCCCGCTTTCCCCGGTACGGATACGGATCGCCTGTTCGACCGGCAATACGAAAATCTTGCCATCGCCGATCTTGCCGGTATGCGCTGCTTTTTGCACCGTCTCAATCACGGCGTCGACCTTTTCTTCCTTGACCACGATTTCCAGTTTGACTTTAGGCAGAAAATCCACCACATATTCTGCACCCCGGTATAATTCGGTGTGGCCTTTTTGACGCCCGAAACCCTTGACCTCGGTCGCTGTCATACCGGTTACGCCAATTTCTGTCAGCGCCTCACGCACGTCATCCAGTTTGAACGGTTTAATGATGGCCTGAATTAATTTCATGCTTCCTCCTTCTTTATATTAAGGCTTCAAGGGTAAATTTTTGCGCCAGGCAGAGGTGATGGGGTAACGCCAATCCTTGCCGAAGCCGCGCCCACTGATGCGCACACCGGGTGCTGCCTGCCGCCGTTTGTATTCGCTCAATAATACCAGATTCACCACGCGGCGGACGGTCACAGTGTCAAACCCATCCGCCACAATATCCTCCAGCACCTGGTCGCCTTCGATGAAACGCTGCAAAATGCCGTCCAGCACCGGATACGGCGGCAGCGAATCCTGATCCACCTGCCCCGGCGCCAGCTCCGCTGATGGCGCGCGCTCAATGACCCGTTGCGGAATCGCCCTGCCCAACGTATTGCGGTATTCTGCCAACTGGTAGACCTGCATCTTGTAAACATCCTTCAACGGCGAAAACGCCCCGGCCATGTCGCCATACAGCGTCGCGTAACCGACCGCGCTCTCACTTTTGTTGCTGGTGGACAGCAGCAAACTGCCCAGCTTATTGGAAAGCGACATCAGCAATACGCCACGGATGCGCGCTTGCAGGTTCTGCTCGGTGACATCCTCCGGCAGCTCGCCAAATTCCGGTGCCAGCAAGCTCATGAAACTGTCGTACACGCCTTCAATCGGCAGGTGCCGGTAACGCACCCCCAGCCATTCCGCCTGCTGGCTGGCGTCCTCCACGCTCATGGTTGAAGTGTAGTAAAACGGCATCATCACCGCTTCGACATTTTCCGCCCCCAACGCATCCACCGCCAACGCCAGCACCAGGGCGGAATCGATGCCGCCAGAAAGCCCCAGCAGCACCCGTGAAAAACCATTCTTGCGCACATAATCGCGGATGCCGGTCAGCAGCGCCTTGTAAATGATGGACTCAGCGTCAGGCCGGGGAGGCAAGGCAGGCGGGTGGGCGACGGCTCCGGCAATCTCCCAGTCCTGCACAAATACGCCTGCCTCAAACGCTTCCGCCCGGAACAGGATATTGCCCGCAGCATCCAGCAGCATGGAATCCCCATCAAACACCAGTTCATCCTGCCCACCCACCAGATTGGCGTAAGCCAGGGGAACCCGATTGCTGGCGGCCTGCCGTTGCAGCAGCTCCGCCCGCTGCTCCGGTTTGTCATGGCTGAACGGAGAGGCGTTCAGGACGCACAGGGCTTCCGCCCCCGCCGCCACAGCCACCTGGGCTGGCGCATCCTCCCAAATGTCTTCGCAGATCAGGACACCAAGCCTGACGCCCACAACGTCTATCACCAACGTTTCGGTTCCCGGCGTGAAATAGCGTTTCTCATCGAACACCCGGTAATTGGGCAGGCATTGCTTGGCATACTCGGCCACGATTGCGCCATCGCGCAACACACAGGCCATGTTCCGCAAGTCGTTTCCCCGCCGCAGCGGCGCACCGAGAATCACCGTAATGCCTTGGGTTCCTGCGGCTATTTCTTCCACACCCGCCTGCATTTGCGCCAAGAAGTCCGGGCGGAACACCAGATCTTCCGGGGGGTAGCCCGCCAGCGCCAGTTCGGGAAATACAATCAGGTCGGCCTGCTGTGCCAGCGCCTGCCGGATAGCGTCCTTTACCTGCTGAAGGTTGTTGCCGACATCCCCCATGCAGACATTCAACTGGGCCAGTGCGATACGCAATGTTTGATTTCTCTTTTGCACGCTGTCATAAAACTGTATTGTTGGGAGACGAAGACTATACCTCAATTAGGGTCAAATACATCATGTCCCGTATTCTTTTCATACTTGTTTTGCTGGTAGTCGGGTTTCTTCTGTTAAAATCTTGGCAGCGAAAGCAACGGCTAGACCAACACGATCAACAAACATCCGGGAAAACCACTAACAACACCCGCATGGTGCGCTGCCTGCAGTGCGGCCTGCATGTCCCGGAGCAAGAAGCGATTTCTCAGGGGGGGAAACACTTTTGCAGTCTGGAGCACGCGACACAACACTTGACGAAAAACTAGTCCCTGTCTTCCTGCATGAAGACCCGTGGAACCTGCTGCGCCTTTACCACGTCTACCGCCTGATATTGGCGGGCGCGCTGCTGATTGCGCTGACCTTGCAGTCCGGCAATATCCGCCTGGGGCAATATGATCCCGCACTGTTCACCTGGCTGACCGGCACCTACCTGATCATTGCCGTCCTCAGCAATCTGGCCTCCTATTTCCAATGGCCGGATTTGCCGGTGCAAACCCTGCTGTTTGTGCTGCTGGACATCGCCATCCTGCTGGGCCTGATTTACTCCAGCGGGGGGATTGAAGCTGGCTTCGGCATCCTGCTGCTGATCCCCATCCTGATCCCGCACCTGGGCAACCCTGGCTACATCTCGCTGATGCTCGCCGCCGCCTCCAGCATGCTGCTGGTCGCCATGCAGGTCTGGCTGCAAACCAAAGGCGTTTCCGGGCAAAGCGGCGTCATGCACAGCGGCCTGATCGCCCTGTTCATCATGCTGATCAGCTGGTCAAGCAACCGTTGGATCCGCAAAGCCAGTGCGGTCGCCTCCCTGGCCAAACGGCGCGGCATTGACCTCGCCAATATGTCCCAGCTCAACCAGTCGATCCTCGACAAACTGGAGTCCGGCATCGTGGTGGTGGAAGGCTCCGGTGCCATCCGCCACATGAATGAAGCCGCCTGGGACATGCTCGGCCAGCCCGGCAACTGGCGCAGCAAGCCGCTGCAACAATTCGCCCCGGAACTTGAGCACCATTTGCAGCACTGGTTGAACAATGTCTGCCCTCGTATCGCCACTTTCGATGTACGCCACCAGCACACCAGCGAAATGCGCGCACGCTTCTCGCAACTGGGCACCCATTCCCGCCGCGCCACCCTGATCCACCTGGAAGACACCAGCGAACAGCGCGAAAAGCTGCAAAACGCCAAGCTGGCATCCCTCGGCCAATTGACCGCCAGCATCGCCCATGAAATCCGCAACCCGCTGGGGGCCATCAGCCATGCGGCGCAACTGCTGGGCGAATCGCAGAACCTGGACAAGGCCGACCTGCGCCTGCTGCAAATCATCCAGTCCAATGCCCGGCGTATGAACCTGACCATTGAAAGCGTCCTCAACCTGTCGCGCAAGAAATCACCCAACCGCGAACGCCTGGCGCTCAAGCTATGGCTGCATGAATTCCGCAAGGACTTCATCCTGCAACACAAACTGCGCGAAGAACAAATCACGCTGTTCGTTGAACCAGCCGACACCGTGATCGAATTCGACCCTGCGCACCTGCATCAGGTCATCTGGAACCTGTGCAGAAACGCCCTCAAATACGCCCACGAAGACCCGCGCAAATTGCACCTGGACATTCAGGGCGGCAACCCGACCCATACCCGCGACATCATGCTTAACTTCATCGATAACGGGCGCGGCATGACCGAAGAACAGCGCCAGCGCCTGTTTGAACCGTTTTTCACCACCAGCACGCAAGGCACCGGGTTGGGCTTGTTCATGTCGCGGGAGCTATGCCTGACCAATGGGGCCAACCTGGAATACATCGCCCAGCCGGGCGGTGGCAGTTGCTTCCGCATCGTGTTCGCCCATCACCGCTAATACAATAAGAAAACAACCATGACCGAACAGACCGTACTCATCATCGACGACGAACCTGACATTCGTGAACTGCTGGAAATCACCCTGCTGCGCATGGGGCTGGACACCGTCACGGCTGGCGACGTGCAGACGGCGTTGGAGAAAATTGAACAATACCACCCCAACCTGTGCCTGACTGACATGAAACTGCCGGATGGCAACGGCATCGACATTGTGCGCTACCTGCAAAAGCGCCATCCGCACATCCCGGTCGCCGTCATCACCGCGTTCGGCAGCATGGATACGGCAGTGGAAGCGCTCAAGGCGGGTGCCTACGACTTTGTTTCCAAGCCGGTGGAATTGCCGAAGCTGCGTGACCTGATCCAGACCGCCCTGAAGCTGTCTGCCGGTAAAGGCCCTCACGCCACCATGGAAACCGCCAACAGCGACCCCCATGGCAGCAGCATCCTCGGCGATTCCCCCGCCATGCAACACCTTAAGGCCACCATCAGCAAGCTGGCGCGCAGCCAAGCGCCGGTTTACATCCATGGCGAATCCGGCAGCGGCAAGGAACTGGTCGCACACCAGATACACCTGCAAGGGCCACGCGCCAAAGCGCCCTTCATCCCGGTCAACTGCGGTGCCATTCCCGAAAACCTGATGGAAAGCGAATTCTTCGGCCACAAGAAAGGCAGCTTTACCGGCGCGGTCGCCGACAAGCAGGGGCTGTTCCAAGCAGCGCACAAAGGCACACTGTTCCTTGATGAGGTGGCGGACTTGCCGCTGACCATGCAGGTCAAACTGCTGCGCGCGATCCAGGAAGGTGCCGTCAAGCCAGTGGGCGGGCTGGAAGAAATGCCGGTGGATGTGCGCATCCTCAGCGCCACCCACAAAAGCCTGGAGCACGAAGTCGCCGCTGGCCGCTTCCGCCAAGACCTGTACTACCGCCTCAATGTCATCAAGCTGAAAGTGCCGCCGGTGCGGGAACGCCTGGAAGACATCCTGCCGCTGGCGGACTTCTTCCTGCACAAGATCGCCGAACGCTGGCGCATGCCGCCGATCCGCCTGTCGCCAGCGGCGCGGATGGAGCTGGAGCACTACGCTTTCCCTGGCAATGTGCGCGAACTGGAAAACATCCTGGAACGGGCCAGCACCCTGTGCGACAACAACACCATCCAACCAGATGACTTGCAGTTACCGGCGGCCAACGCCGCAACGCTGATTAGCGCCCCAGTAGAAGCGCCCTCTTCGAAACCCGAAGAAATAGAGGAAAAACGCGGCAAAACTGACCCGGAACCATTGCCTGCCTGGAATCCGGTTGATGAGGAGGCGGAACGGGACCTGATCCTGCGCGCGCTGGAGCAAACCCGCTGGAACCGCACCAAAGCGGCGGAAGTGTTGGGGATGACATTCCGGCAACTGCGTTACCGCATCCAGAAATACGGGCTGGACGAGGGTTGATGGCAGCTAACCCGACGATACGCTAAGATTGGCCGTATCAGCATGGAGATAGCGGCATGGGTTACGCATTACTGAAAGATTCCCGTATCAGCCCGGATGAGTATCTGGCGGGTGAGCAGATCACAGACAATAAATACGAATACATTGACGGCGAAGTCTACGCAATGGCGGGGGCATCTGACAGCCATGTCAAGGTAAGTGGAAATGCTTACGCCCTGATCAAGCAGCATTTACGCGGCAGTGGGTGCAGCACTTACATCGCCGACATGAAAGTGCGCATTGGCCAGGATGAAGCCTTTTTCTACCCGGATGTGATGGTGACATGTGACCCTGCCGACCAACTGCCGGAGCAAGATTACGTCAAAAACTTCCCCAAACTCATCATTGAGGTTTTATCCCCCTCCACGGAAAGCAAGGACAGAGGCAGCAAGTTCATACGCTACCGCCAATTGGTGAGTTTGCAGGAATATGTGCTGGTTGACCCCAACCATTATTATGTTGAGGTATTCCGTCGCCAGAATGCGGATGAATGGCTATTGAGCACTTGCCTAGGGCAAGATGCCAGCCTAACGCTCCAGAGCATCGGCCTGACCCTTTCACTACTGGACTTGTACGAAGACGTGCGTTTTGGTATGCCGCCTGCGCCCTGATCCGTCACCCCTTAGCACACCTTCGGATAGGCAGCGGCAGCAGAAACTTTGCCAATGCTTGCCAGTTTTGTCACTTTCAGACAGCGGACAGCAGGCCACTGATGTCGATAAAAGGACAAAGCGACCATTCATACCGGGAAAAGTTCCTTTCATATTCAGCTTCCGGTTGGCACAGCTCCTGCAATATCTCAGCTGTCTCTCAGGACACCAAATAAATCCTAACTAATCCTAACAACTAAGGAATCCATAAAATGAGCATGAAAGCGAAAGCCCAACAAGGTTTCACCCTGATCGAACTGATGATCGTGGTCGCCATCATCGGCATTCTGGCCGCGATTGCACTGCCTGCTTACCAGGATTACAC
>NZ_JAYMYJ010000084.1:0-12726 GCF_035668035.1 Candidatus Thiothrix phosphatis
ACGGGTGAAGGCAAGCATTTGCTCGCCCATGAACTGACCCACACCATCCAGCAAGGCCACGCCATCCAGCGCAGCCAGCAGGTCAGCACCACCGCCACGCCGCCGCCCGTCCAGCGCCTGGGCGTCCAGGATGCGCTGGATTATTTCGCCGACAAGGCTTATTACATCCCCGGCTTCCGCCTGCTGACCATCATCCTGGGGTTCAACCCCATCAGTGGCCGCTCAACCGACCGCAGCGCCGCCAATATCCTGCGGGCGCTGATCGAACTGATTCCAGGCGGCCATTTCATTACCCAAGCGCTGGACAACCACGGGGTCTTCAGCAAAGCCGGAGCCTGGGTGGAGCAACAACTGGCCGCCCTGGGCGACATCGGCAGCGGCCTGCGGGCGGCGCTCGACCGTTTCCTCGACTCCCTGGGCTGGTCGGACATTTTTGATCTCGGCGGCGTCTGGGACCGCGCCAAACGCATCTTCACCGAGCCGATCTCGCGTCTGCTGGCCTTCGCCCAAAGCGTCGTCAGCAGCATCCTCAAACTGGTCAAGGACGCGATCCTGAAACCGCTGGCCGCCCTGGCGCAAGGCACGCGCGGCTATGACCTGCTCAAGGCGCTGCTGGGTGAAGACCCGATCACCGGCGAGCCAGTCCCGCGCAACGCCGACACCCTGATCGGCGGCTTCATGAAGCTGATCGGGCAAGAAGACATCTGGGAAAACCTCAAAAAAGGCAACGCCGTGGCGCGCGCCTGGGTCTGGTTCCAGGGCGCGCTGGCAGGGCTGCTGGGGTTCGCCCGCGCCATTCCGCGCACCATTCTCAACACCCTGCGCTCCCTGACCTTCCAGGACATCATCACGGTGGCGGGCGCATTCGGCAAAATCGTCAGCGCGTTCGCCGGTATTGCAGGCCAGTTCTTCAGCTGGGCGTTCAATCAGGTCGTCAGCCTGCTGGAAATCCTGTTCTCGGTGGTCGCCCCCGGCGTCATGCCTTACATCCAAAAGGCCAGGGGCGCGTTTGTCACCATCCTGAAAAACCCCATCGGCTTCGTCGGCAACCTGGTCAAAGCGGGCAAGCAGGGCTTTGAGATGTTCGCGGGCAATATCCTCGAACACCTGAAAGCCGCCCTGATCAAGTGGATTGTCGGGCCGTTGGCGGAAGCTGGCGTCTACATCCCCAAATCCTTCAGCCTGTTGGAAATCATCAAGCTGGTGTTGTCCGTGCTGGGGCTGACCTGGCAGGCGATCCGCGCCAAGCTGGTGAAAATCATCCCCGACCCGGTGCTGGCTGTGCTGGAAAAGACCGCTGTCATCTTGGTCACCCTGATCAAGGACGGCCCGATGGCGGCATGGGAGCAAATCAAGGCCGAACTCAGCGAACTGAAAGACCAGTTGATCGGCCAGATCACCCAGATGATTTCCACCGAAGTGGTGAAAGCCGCCGTGGTGAAGCTGGTCAGCATGCTGAACCCGGCGGGCGCAGTGGTGCAGGCCATCCTGGCCATTTACAACACCGTCAGTTTCTTCATCCAGAAAGCCCAGCAGATCGCCGCCGTGGTCGCCTCCTTCATCGACTCCATAGCTGCGATTGCGGCGGGGCAAATCATGCCAGCCGCCAAGCGCGTCGAGCAGACCCTGGCCAACACTTTGGTGGTGGTGATCGCTTTCCTCGCCAAATTCGCCGGATTGGGCGGCATCCCGGATAAAGTGGTCGGCATCATCCGGAAAATCCGCCAACCGATTGACAAGGGCATGGACAAGATCGTCGGCTGGCTGGGCGGCATGCTGAAAAAGCTGGGCAATGCGCTGACTGGCGGCAAGGATGGCAAGCCGGACACCCGTACCCCTGAGCAAAAGGGCGCTGATCTCGAACGCGGGCTGAGTGAGGCGGACGCCTTGCTCAACGCCCCCCAGCCGGAGCTGGATAAAGTGGGCAAACAGCTGCCCGCCATCAAGAACAAATACCGGCTTTCCAAACTGGAGCTGGTGGTCGATGCCGAATCCGAAGAGGAGGAAACCGTCCATATCCACGGTGCCAACAGTCCAGGCAAGGACAAGCCCAAACACCGGGTCAAAAAAGGCGGCCCGGACACCATTATCAGCGAGCAGGATCTGGGTCTGGAGCGGCCTACCTTCCGTTCCACCACCAAAAAAGAATTGCGCACCCTGCATGTCCAGCAAGGCGGGGCCAGCCAGATATTCAGCAGCTCCGGCGGTGCCTTCAAAAGCTCCACCAAATGGCATCGCCGCCATGTGGTGCCGTGGGGCAATATCCGCGACCACTTCGTCGCCGTCTTCGGCGGCAAGACGGTCAAGGCCGCTGTCGCGATACTGGCGAAGGAAGGCTACTCCGGCAAAACGGAACGGCGTGAAGCCGTGCGCGCCATCAAGAACAAGGCGCGTGACGCGTTCAATGATGTCCAGAACCTGTTCATCGACCTGGGGGCGGAAAATTCCGCCTTGCAGGATGTGCTGGACGATGCCCACCCAGAAGTGCTTGACAAGAAAGGTGCCGCCGTCGAAAAACGGGTGGACGAAAAGGTCGCCGCCTTTATCGCCCGCCACGCCATCGGCGGCTACCCCTTCAAGGTCAACACCAAACTTGGCGTGGTCGATTGGGAAGTCACCTATATCCAGCCACCAAAAGGGAAACGCTAATGACCGCCACCGACGCCTGGCGCAACGCCATTGAAAGCCTCTGCCAAAAGCTGGGATGGGAATATTCCACCCAAGAGACCGTGGGCTACCTTGCCATAACCTGCCCATTACCCAACGATGCGTGTTTCAGCGGCGCGCTTTTCGTCGTTTCCGAGGCTGCTGGCCGGTTGATGCTGGCACTTGGCTACCGGAAAACCATCGCTCCCGACAACCTGCCAGCGGCGCTGAATACGGTTGCGGCCCTCAATTTCGGCTTGCTGGGCGGTTGTCTGGAGCTGAACCCAGAGGACGGTAAAATCCGCTACCGCGACAGCCTGCTGTTGCTCTCCGCCGAAGCCCCACCGGACATGTTGCGCGCCTTTGTCGCAACCACCTTGCGCAATGCGCTGACCCACTGTGCGGACGCCCTTTTCGAATCCGCTGCCTAATGACGCCAGACCCGCCGCCTACCGCCAATCTGCAAGCGGCACTTGATTGGCTGCGTGCCATCATCATCAGCCGTTTGCAGGCGGAAGCCGCCGCGCCCGCCCAACCGGCGATCAGCCCTGGGCATGACGGGCTATCCCGCCTCATCCAGCGCTTCCACCCCGATCATGCGGAACTGGCGGTGTTGATGCTGGCGCTGGCCCCATCGCTGCTGCCGGACATTTTCACCCGGCTCATTGCCGAACACCTCCCAGAAGGCGGCGACTTCCCCGAATTCGGCGGCGTGCGCGGTGCCAGCCACCGTGGCCTGCTCCCCACCGGCGAAACCGCCCAGTTCATCCTCGCGGGCGACGACCTGGAAAAGCGCCTCGAAGTGCAACGCCTGTTCAGCAGCGACCATTGGTTCGCCAGGGAGCGCATCCTCTGGCTGGAACCTGTCCCCGCAGGCGAACCCGTCATGAGCGGCAGGATCACCCTCGCCCCCGAAGTGGTGGAGGAACTCACCCTCGGCGCGGTCAGCCGCCCGCGCTTCAGCAGCGACTTCCCGGCAGAATATATCGGCACCGGCATGGACTGGGACGACCTGGTGCTGCACCCCGACACCCTGCGGCAGATCCGTGAAATCGGGCACTGGCTGGAACACAACGGCACCCTGCTGCATGACTGGGGGATGCGGAAACGGCTCAAACCCGGTTACCGCGCCCTGTTCCACGGCCCGCCCGGCACCGGCAAAACCCTTACCGCCGCCCTGCTGGGCAAACAGACCGGCCAAGACGTTTTCCGCATCGACTTGTCGCGCGTTGTTTCCAAATACATCGGCGAAACCGAGAAAAACCTCGCCTCGCTGTTTGACAAGGCGGAACACAAGGACTGGATCCTGTTCTTCGACGAAGCCGACGCCCTGTTCGGCAAGCGCACTGACATCCGCGACGCGCACGACAAATACGCCAATCAGGAAGTCGCCTACCTGCTGCAACGCATCGAAAATTGCAACGGGCTGATCGTTCTCGCCTCCAACCAGCGCGCCAATATCGATGAAGCCTTCGTGCGGCGCTTCCAGTCCATCATCCACTTCCCCCTGCCCCGCCCCGAAGAGCGCCTGCAACTCTGGCGCAAGACCTTCCCCCCGCAAATCCCTTTGGCCGACGACATCGACTGGCGGCAAATCGCCGCCCGCCACGAACTGTCCGGCGCCAGCATCCTCAACATCACCCATTACTGCGCTATCGAAACCCTCGCCAACGGCCATGCCTGTCTTGACCTGAAGCGCCTTGAAACTGCCATCCTGCGCGAATACGTCAAGGAGGGTAAAGCCATCTGAGCATTCTTTGCCTTACATCGGAAAAAATAGCTCCTCACAGTTAACAATGCTACCTTGAGGGTCACTTCAACATAATAACAACAAGTCACAACCATGAGCACAACAGAAGCAGACATCGAACTGACGCCGCCCGTGCAGGACAAAAACCTCGACATGGTGCGCAATATCCTGTTCGGCGAACAAATCCGTGAAAATGAAAAGCGGCTGGCCACGCTGGAGCGTTTCGTCAAGGTATGGACAAATTCCGTGCGTGACGAAATGCGCAAAAACATGGACAACCTCAACCACGAAATCCTTATGCTGCAAGACCTGCTGGATCAGGAAGCCAAGGCGCGCATGGACGACACCGCCATCGCCCGCAAACATTTCGACCAGACCAGCAAAAGCATCGAGGGCTTGCAGCGCCAGTTGCAGACCGACGGTGCCAGCCTGCAACAGCACCTGGAGCAGGAGGTCAAACGGCTGACCGAAATGCTGGAAGAACAGCGCAACGACATCCTCGGCCAGTTGCGGCAGGCTGGCGAACAACTGCGTCAGGACAAGGTTGACCGCACCATGCTGGCCACCCTGCTTGACAACATCAGCCACCAATTAGCCGGTAATGCGGTGTAAGCCATGCGGGGCAGCCCCGACATCGCGCAGTTGCGTAACCTGTTGTTCGGCAAGGAATACGACGACCTGCTGGCGCTGAAGGAGCAATTTGAACATTCCGGCAAATACAGCGCCAGCGTCGCCAACGTCATTTCCGAAGCCATCAGCCAGCGCGCGCAACGGGACGATTCCCTGACGATAGCACTCAGCCCGATGGTCGAGCAGACGCTGACCCATGCCATCCAGAGCCAACCCAAGCGTTTCGCCGATGTGCTGTACCCAGTCATGGGGCCGGCCATCCGCAAATCCATCCAGCAAGCGCTGAACGAATTGCTGGAAAGCATCAACCAGCTTCTGGAGCAGAGCTTTTCCCTGCGCGCCTGGCGCTGGCGTTTCGACGCCTGGCTCACCGGCAAAAGCTATGCCCAGATCGCCTTGATGCATACACTGGTGTATCAGGTGGAGCAGGTCTTTCTGATCCACCGCGAAACCGGGCTGTTGCTGCACCATCTGGTGGCCGAAAAAGCCATCAGCAAAGACCCGGAAATCGTCTCCGGCATGCTGACTGCGATCCAGGATTTCGTCAAAGACTCCTTCACCACCAATAGCGAAGACACCCTGGACACCCTGCGGCTAGGCGACCTGACCGTGCTGGTGGAGCATGGCCCTTACGCCATCACGGCGCTGGTGGTGCGTGGGACGCCGCCAGGGGAGTTGCGCGCGTTACTGACGGAAATTTCCGAAAACATCCATGACCGTTACGCCCAGCCACTCAAGTCCTATGACGGCGACACCAGCCGGTTCGCCGGAATTGAAACCCTGCTCGCGCCGTGCCTCAAACACCAATACCACCCCCGGCGACAACGCAAGCCGTGGCTGGCGATGGCCTTGCTGGCCTTGTTGCTGGCGGGGGGCGCATATGCCATCTACGCCTATCGCCATGGCCATAGCCAGGCAGATCAACCCATCGCCGTGCAGCAGCCCCAACAGGCCCAACAAAACCAACAGGCGCTCATGGACAACCTGCAACAGCTGAAACAGGCGCTGGCGGAGCAACAAAGCCGCAACGCCACATTGGAAACCTCCCTGCAAACCTTGCAGGAACAACAAAAGCAGCGGGAGGAGCAACAAACGCGCCAAACCGCCGCCAACGAACAGCAATTGGCAACGCTGGTCAAGCAACTGGAAGCTTCCACCTTCCCATTTATCAACGCCAAGGCGGATGTTGACCCAGACAATCCCGGCATCCAGCAAACGGGGCAAACCATCCGCCAATTGCTGCAAACCGCCCAACTGGCTGATAAGACCCCGCAAATCACCATCATTGGCAATACTGACGAAAACGGGACTGACACCATCAACAAAACCCTGGCGGAAGAGCGGGCAGCCAATATGCGCGACGCACTGATCCAAACGGGCATACCCGCATTTGTGCTGCGGGCGCAGGCGGCCCATCAAACGGGAGCGCCTGCCACTTCCCATAAAAATGAGCGCAGCATCCGCTACAAGGTCGAACTTTATTAGGGACTTCACATGATCCAGAAAAAAATCTGCCTGCTAGGCTCCTTTTCAGTCGGTAAGACCAGCCTGATCCGGCGTTACGTCGACAGCCTGTTCAATGACCGTTACCTGACCACTGTTGGGGTCAAGATCGACAAGAAACAACTCCAACTCAATGGACAGGAAATGACTCTGATGATCTGGGACATCGCAGGCGAAGACGCTTTCACCAGCATCCGCACCGCCTACCTGCGCGGCATGGCCGGTTACATCATCGTGGTTGACGGCACCCGCCCGCAGTCGTTGGAAGTCGCCCTTTCCATCCATCAGATGGTGCAGGAAAGCGCGGGCGACCTGCCGGTCGTGTTCGCCCTCAACAAGGCTGACCTGAAGCACCAATGGCAGATTGACGAGGAAAAACTCCTGCCATTGCGCCAACAGGGACACGCCGTCATTGAAACCAGCGCCAAGTGGGATCAGGGCGTCAATGAGCTGTTCCTGCATCTGGCCAAGCAATTCGGCACCTGATATGGACTTTTCGCTGCCCGGTCTGTTTGGCGCGCTGGATATGGCTGTGTTCCTGCGCCGTGATGCAGACAGTTTCAGCCTACACACCCAGCCGCCGGTTTGGTTGCTGCTCTATTTACATCAGACCGGGCATGACAACTGCTCCCTGGCAACGGTTTTCCCTTACCTGAGCTGTTTCATGGAAGATGCCGAGCAGCACTGGCAGGAACAGCGGCCCGGCCTGCTGCCTTCCGGCTCCTGGATTGAAACCGACGCGTTCGGCAATGAGCTGGCTTTGGAAGCCAGCGCGCTGTGGGTGGATGGCCGGGCGGTACTGCTGCTCCAGAATCTGGGCAAAAAATACATCGACGAAGTCAGCCAGTTGCAACACCTGCGCAATGGCCTGCTGGAACAGGAAAAACTTGAAAACGAAGTGCGCCGCCGCACCCTCAAGGTCAAGCAGCGTGAAGAAGAAATCGCCATCAAACTGGTCAGCCTGACCAGCTACCGTGACGAAGAAACCGGCACCCACGTCAAACGCATCGGCCTGTACGCCGCCGCCATGGCCAAGGCCATGAACTGGCCAGACCAGCAGGTCGACGACATCCGCATCGCCGCCCCCATGCACGACATCGGCAAAATCGGCATTCCCGACCGCATCCTGCTGAAAAAGGGCAAACTGACCGACACGGAATTCGCCATCATGAAACGCCACACCGAAATCGGCGCCAAAATGTTGCAGGATTCCAATATCCCGGTGCTGCGCATGGCGGCGGAAATCGCCCTGCGCCATCACGAAAAATGGGATGGCAGCGGCTATCCGCATGGCATAGCGGGCGAGGACATCCCCATTACCGCCCGCATCACCAGCATCGTCGACATCTACGACGCGCTGGTGCATGAGCGCGTCTACAAAAAAGCCATGAGCGAAAAAGAAGCGCTGGCTCTGATGCAGGACATGACCCGTTCACACCTCGACCCGAACCTGTTCCAGCTGTTTCTGGAAATATTGCCGGTGATGCGCCGCATCCGCCAGGAAGTGAACGAAATCGACGACCTGCTGGTGTCGTACTGACCCTGCCTCATAGATAGGGCAACAGAAAAGGCTTGTGCAACCTGATTTCTTTCAGGGTCAGGCCACACATCTCGTAAGGCAACACCAGCCAATCTTCGGTGGAATAGAGGGAATAATCCGGCGTGAAACCCACCCGCAAGTAAGAGGGGCGTTGCCAGATCGTGGCGATTTTCACCTGCTCCGGCATATTGCGTTTCAAGTTCTTGCGTAATTTTTTCAGGACGGCGTCCAGGTTGCGCCCACTGCTGAAGACATCATCCACCAGCAACAGCTGGTCATCCGCATTCAGGCTTTCCAGCAAGTATTGCGTGCCGTGCACCCGGATTTCCGTTTCCGGCGCATCCAGCATGTCCTGGTAGTAGGGCAAACCCCGGTACGAAGTGCGCAGGGCAATGTGGTCGCTCCTGACACCCAGCGTTTGCAGGCATTCCTGCACATAAATCCCTACCGTGCTGCCGCCGCGCCATAGCCCGACGATAAAGCTGGGGCGAAAACCGTCCTCAAACACTTGTACGCCTAACCTGAAAGCATCCAGAATCAGGCTGTTTTCATCAATGTAGGTCTTTTCCACGCCAATTTCCGTATTCCCGGGGTACTGCGCTAGACTATAACACGGTTTCAGGCTTGTTTTAGGGAATCAACATGGCGCAAAAACTGTATCTGGATGCACAGCAATTGCTGGAAGATTCCTTCCAGCTGGCACATCAAATTCTGCGCAGCGGCTTTCGCCCCACCATCATCCTCGCCGTCTGGCGCGGCGGCGTGCCGATGGGCATCGCGGTGCAGGAATACCTGCAATACCATGGCATTGAAACCAACAATATCGCCATCCGCACCTCCTCCTACAGCGGCATCGACCAGCAGTCACGCGAAGTCAAAGTGTTCGGCCTGAACTATATCGTCAAGAACGTCGAACACCACGACCGCCTGCTGATCGTCGACGACGTGTTTGACACCGGACGCTCAATCGAAGCCATCATCAATACCCTACGCACACAAGCCCGGCTGAATGCGCCGGGGGACATCCGCGTCGCCGTGCCCTATTACAAACCCGCCCGCAATCAGGTCGGCTTTGCGCCTGATTATTACCTGTATGAAACCGAAGAATGGCTGAAGTACCCGCATTCGCTGGAAGGCTTGAGCGTCGCTGAAATCCGGCAACACCGCCCGGAAATTTACGCCATCCTGAAAGACCATCTGCCTGCCGAATGAACATCGTCAGCGGCAGAATCCTGTCAAGCCGACTCAGGGCGGGCGGGCGCGCCAACCCGCGCAGCAACCCTGGATGAGCTGTTGCCCAGCCACCGCCCCCTGACCGCCTGATACACACGCTCACCCAACAATATCGCCAGCACGATGGCATACACCAGCGGCATATCCAGACGCTGCTTGGATTCCGCCAGCCACCAGAAATGCAGCACGCCGAGCAGGGTCAGCGGGTAAACCAACCTGTGCAGCCGCTGCCAGTTACGCCCCAGCTTGCGCATCGCCGCCCGGAAAGATGTCAGCGCCAACGGCACCATCAGCAGGAACGCCAGCATCCCCGCCGTAATGAATGGGCGTTTGAGGATGTCGCGCCAGATTTCCCCCCAATCGAAGAACTGGTCCAGCCACAGATAGCTGAACAGGTGCAGCACCCCATAAAAGAAGGCGAACAGGCCAAGCATTCGGCGGAGTCTCATGCCTTGCACCCAGCCTGTCGCCCGCCGCAGTGTGGAGATGAGCAGCGTTAACAACAGGAACCGCAGCGTCCATTCCCCCAAGCTGCGGGTCAAATATTCGACCGGATTCGCGCCCAGCGTATCCTGCCACACGCCCCACGCCAGCCATGCCACTGGCGTCAGCGCCAACATGAAAACAGCCGGTTTGAACACCTTGCTGAACCAGGGCTCACGGATTTGCATCAGTAGTTTTCCTTTAAATCCATGCCGCGATACAGGCTGGCGACCTGGTCGGCATAACCATTGAACATCTCAGTCGGGCGCTTGAAAAATTCGCCGATACGGCGCTCCCGTTTCTGGCTCCAGCGCGGATGGCTGACGTTGGGGTTCACATTGGCGTAAAAACCGTATTCATCCGGCACAGTCGCCATCCACAACGACGTTGGCATCTTTTCCACGAAGCTGATGCGCACGATCGACTTGGCGCTCTTGTAACCGTATTTCCATGGCACGACCAAACGCAACGGCGCACCGCTTTGCCCCGGCAAATCCTTGCCATACAGCCCGGTCGCCATCAGGGTCAGCGGATGCATCGCCTCATCGATGCGCAAGCCTTCCACATACGGCCAATCGAATGCGCGGCTGCGCTGCTCTGGCATCTGCTTGGGGTCATAGAGCGTCTCAAAGCGCACGAATTTGGCCTTGGAGGTTGGCTCGAAACGCTTGAGCATTTTGCCCAACGGGAACCCTTGCCAAGGGATGACCATCGACCAGCCTTCCACGCAGCGCAGGCGGTAAATGCGCTCCTCAACCGGATTCAGTTTGAGCAGGTCATCCAGCGCAAACTTGCCGGGTTTGGCGCATTCGCCATCCACCGTCACTGACCACGGGCGTGGGCGCAGACTGCCCGCTTCCTCCGCTGGGGCGTATTTGCCCGCCCCCAATTCGATGAAATTGTTATAACTGGTGATGTCATCATACGGGGTCAGCTCCTCGCTGGTGGCAGCGCCCGAACGGGCGGAAACCGTCAGCGGCAGGCCGCCCGCCCCCAGCAAGGCCACGCCCCCCAGGGTTTTGAGGAAGTCACGGCGGCCTTGGTAGAGCGAATACGCCGTCACTTCATTTTCGCTGATGTCTTGCGGACGTTTGATCAACATGGTGTTTACCTCCTGATTACCGCTATTACGCTATAGCGGCGCGGTTGGATGCAAATAACCGGGAAGAAGGTTATTCTAAGCGGATACTGACGGGGGGGAGAGGAGTTTCGTATGAGGTTAACCCACATGAAAAAAGCTTTATGAACAAATTTGCGCTCATCATTGGCCTGTTGGCGTTTGCCCTCGGGCTAGGTGCCGCCCAGTATTTCATTTCCCGGCCATCCATGTCCGCCGACGAAGGCAGCACCGTCGTGCCGGTCGTTGCAGGCAAGTTCGGCGGTGACTTCACCCTGATGCAAGGGAGCAAGCCGGTCAGCCTGAACGATTTCAAGGGCAAGGTGGTGGTGATGTATTTCGGTTACGCTTCTTGCCCGGACATTTGCCCGACTACGCTGTCCATCATCGCCTCCGGCCTGAAGGAGCTGACGCCGGACGAACTGGCGCAGGTGCAGCCCATCTTCATCAGCGTCGACCCGGAACGCGACAGCGGCGACAAGCTGATGGCCTACGCCACCCATTTCCACCCCAGCTTCATCGGCATCACCGGCTCGCCGCAGCAGGTGCAGCAAGCCGCCAAACAGTACGGTGCCTATTTCGCCAAAGTGCCCGGCACGTCAGCGATGGGGTATACGGTCGACCACACCTCGCAGACCTACCTTGTCAGCAAGGATGGCCAGTACGTCAAAATCCTGCCGCACAACATCAGCAAAAAGGATGTGGTGGAAAGCATCCGCGACGCGCTGTAAGGGCCGCCAATCAGGACAAAAACACAATGTCCGTCGGCGAACACTTCAGTTGCAGGCGGGAGCCTTTCAGCGTGATGATTTCGCTGAACTTGACGAAATCCTGCTCGCTGACCACGAACACATACGGGTTGCCGTCGTCCAGCAGTTTTTCCACCTCAACCTGTTTGTCTTCCGGGTCGAAGGTGAAAGCCGTTTTTGAGCGGATGGCGTTCCAGTACATGTCCATCTGCCGCCCGTACCACGCCTTGACCAGCTTGCGGAACAGGTAAGGGTAAAGCTCCATGGCTTCGGTCACGTCATGCAGCGTGGTGATGTCAACGCCATCCGCCGTCCGGTCATAAAACCACAGGTTGGGAACCTTGGCGGGGGTCGCCTCCGGCTTGCGCTCCAGATAATCGCGCTTGCGCCGGGCGCTGTATTGCCCCAGTTTGGCGCCGGTGATCATCACCTTGCGCAGGCTGCCTGCCAGCGTCATGAAGAAATAGGGGTACACCAGCCCCGCCTTCAGCAACTGGTAATTGACGCTGCGCTTGAGGCGGCTGGCCAGCGCCGTCTTGCTCAAATCCGCCCCGTCTTCGTCATCCGGCAAGCCGGGGAACACCCAAGAAATCGGGCGGCCATTCTTCTCCACCTCGCTGGTGACGATGTAGCCGGGAATGTGATCCTGCAACTTCTCCTTCACCCAGTATTCCTGCCCGTCGCGCTCGAAGCAGGCGCGCTCAATCCAGGTGTTCTTGCCCCAGGATTTCCACTCCGCCTTTTTCACCCCCATGATCTGCATGAATTTGTCGGTCGCCATCTGGCCGATGGCCGCAGGCTGGTGATAGCCGCCGGGGACGGGTTTGCCCTGCAAGCTGGACTCCTTGCCTTTCACATCGGCGGGTGTCGGCAGGCTGGTGGGGGAATAATGCGTTTCCAGCGCGTCGATGCCCTGCAAGCGCAGTTGCACCGCGCCGTCGCCGGAGGCCAGCTTCTCATTGAACAGCTCCTTGTTGTCACCACCGATCCTGTCCCAATGGGCGGGGTTTTCCGCCTTGAACATCATGGAGTCGCCATCCGGTGAAAAGCCCACAACGTGGAATGAACCCTTGAT
>NZ_JAYMYJ010000085.1:0-2417 GCF_035668035.1 Candidatus Thiothrix phosphatis
CGTGGGGGGCAAGGCGTGGTCACGGCTGCTGAGATGCTGTCCATCGCCGCATTTGTCGAAGGCCGCCATGCGCAGGCTTTCCCCAGCTTCGGCTCCGAACGCATGGGCGCGCCGGTGATGGCGTTCTGCCGCATCGACGACAAGGAAATCCGCCTGCGCGAACCTGTCCTCACCCCCGATGCGCTGGTCATCCAAGACCCTGGCCTGCTGCATCAGGTCAACCTGTTCGAAGGTTTGCAGGAAAAAGGCTACATCCTGATCAATTCCAACCATTCCTTGGAGCAACTCGGGCTGGGTGATTTCCAGGCCAGCCATCCGCAGGAACAGGTGCGTGTCATCCCCGCCACCGACCTGGCGCTCAAATACGTTGGCCGCCCGGTGCCGAACGCCGCCCTGCTCGGCGGTTTCGCCGCGCTCACTGGCCTGATAAAGATGGAATCGCTGGAAACCGCCATCCGTGAAAAATTCAGTGGCAAAATAGCCGACCAGAACATCGCTGCCGCGCAAGCCGCCTACGCCAGCGTACAGTGAGGAGGAAACCATGCTGAAACAGATCGAAGGCTCGCAAGCCGTCGCCGAAGCGGTCGGCCTGTGCCGCCCCGAAGTGATTTGCGCCTACCCCATCACCCCGCAAACCCACATTGTGGAAGGCTTGGGGCAAATGGTGGACAACGGGCAAATCCACCCGTGTGAATTCATCAATGTCGAATCCGAATTCGCCGCCCTGTCAGTCGCCATTGGTGCCTGCGCCGCCGGGGCGCGCGCCTACACCGCCACCGCCAGCCAGGGGTTGCTGTTCATGGCGGAAGCGGTCTACAACGCCTCCGGCCTCGGCTTGCCCATTGTCATGACCATCGGCAACCGGGCGATTGGCGCGCCGATCAATATCTGGAACGACCAGCAGGACAGCCTCTCGATGCGCGATGCAGGCTGGATTCAGCTCTACGCCGAAACCAACCAGGAAGCGGTCGACCTGCACATCCAGGCGTTCCGGCTGGCGGAAGAGCTTTCCGTGCCAGTGATGGTGTGCGTGGATGGCTTCATCCTCACCCATGCCTACGAGCGGGTCGACATCCCCGAACAGGCGCAGGTCGATGCGTGGCTGCCACCGTTCGAGCCGCGCCAGGTGCTTGATCCGGCCACCCCGGTCACCATCGGCGCGATGGTTGGGCCGGAAGCGTTCATGGAAGTGCGCTACCTTGCGCATTACAAACAGATGCAGGCGCTGGGGCTGATCCCGGAGCTGGCGGAGGAATTCCAGCAGCGGTTCGGGCGCGATTCCGGCGGGCTGGTCAAGCCGTACCGCAGCGAAGACGCCGACACCGTGGTGGTTTCCCTCGGCTCGGTCAACGGCACCATTAAGGATGTGGTGGATGAAATGCGCGATGCGGGCGTTTCCATCGGCGCGCTGTCGCTCACCACTTACCGCCCGTTCCCGCACAAAGCTGTGCGTAGTGCATTGCAACACGCCAAGCGCATTGTAGTGGTGGAAAAGGCGCTCGCGCTTGGCATCGGCGGCATTGTCGCCACCGATGTGCAAATGGCGGTGGCCGGGCTGCACAAGCCGGTGCATACCGTGATTGCGGGGCTGGGCGGCAGGCCGATTACCCGCGAATCCTTGCGCAAACTGTTCCGCAAGGCGGATGAAGGGCACTTGCCGCTGCTGGAGTTCCTCGACCTCAAGCACGACGTCGTCCACGCCGAAATCGCCCGCATGGAAGCCGGACGCCGTTCCGGGCCGATTGCGGAAAACATCCTGCACAGCGTTGGCGCGGTCGCCAGCCAAATCCGCTAGGGGGAAGCCATGGATACCACAGTCAAGTTTTACCAGACCGACACCTTCACCGTCGGCAACCGCCTGCTGTCCGAGGCGGAACGCAGCGTGCAGGCAGGCATGCAACGCACCAATGCGCTCAACTCCGGCCACCGCGCCTGTCAGGGTTGTGGCGAAGCGCTGGGCGCACGTTTTGCGGTGGACGCGGCGATGCGCGCGGCGGGCAATGACCTGATCGCCTGCAACGCGACCGGCTGCCTGGAAGTGTTTTCCACCCCCTACCCGGAATCCTCCTGGCAGGTGCCGTGGGTGCATTCGCTGTTCGGCAATACGGCGGCGGTCGCCACCGGCGTGGCCGCGGCCTTGCGGGTCAAGGGCAAACCTACCCGCGTGCTGGCGCAGGGCGGCGACGGCGGCACCACCGACATCGGTTTCGGCTGCTTGTCGGGCATGTTCGAGCGCAATGATGACGTGCTCTACATCTGCTACGACAACGAAGCCTACATGAACACCGGGGTGCAGCGTTCTTCCGCCACACCTCCGGCGGCGCGTACCGCCACCACCATGCCGCTGGGCCAGCACCATAACGGCAATGTGTTCGGCCAGGGCAAAAGCGTGCCGCTGATTGCCATGGCGCATGAAA